>NZ_JBHWIV010000012.1:0-68618 GCF_042731675.1 Kitasatospora sp. NPDC059827
GGGGCCCGCGGGGGGGGGGGGGGGGGGGGGGGGGGGGGGGGGGGTGGTGGGGGGGGGGGGGGGGGCGGCGGGGGGGGGGGGGGGGGGGGGGGGGGTGGCCGCGGGCGGGGACGGTGGCGCGGCCGCGGCGGGGGCGGCGGGGCGCGTGGCCGGCCGGGGCGGGGGCGGCCGGGCGGCGGGCGGGCGGAGCGCTGGGGGCGGGCAGGCCCGGGCCTGAGTCGGTGACCTCGATCCGCAGCCGGTCGCCGTTGATGGCGGCGGTGACCTGGAAGCCGTCGTCGGGCCGGCCGGTGGCGCCGTGTTCGACGGCGTTGGCGCAGGCCTCGGTGAGGGCGACGCCGAGGTCGTCGGCGATCTGGGGGTCGACGCCCGCGGTCGCCATGGCACCGAGCAGGATGCGCCGGGCCAGCGGAACGCTGGCCGGGTCGCGCTTGAGGTGCAGAGTCCACCAGATGTCCACGGGAGGTCCCTCCTGGCTGCGGCTCCACATACAACTAGGTATCTCCGGGCGATTCGGCGGTGAACCGTGCCCGGGGGCGGCTACCGCCCGTTCGGCGGATGGACTGGGGACGGGGTCTGTGCCGAAGGGCGCATGCGGTGGGGTGCACGCCGCGGCCGAACGGGGCATTCGTAGGGATTTCCCACCCTGCCCGTGTCGGCGGTGTACGCGATGAGATGATGGCCCGGCCATGACTGCCCTCCCCGCCGCCCCGTTCCAGGGCACCCCTGTCTTCGAGCGAGCGCAGCCGGCTCGGCCGGTGGGGGCCGCCTGGGACCTGCGGCTTGCCCGGGCGGTCCCGTTCGCGCTGGTGTGCACGCTGATAGCGGCCGCCGGGCACGCGCTGGCGGGTGGCGGGAACGTGCCGCCGGTCGCGCTGGCGACGGGCTTCGCCGCGGTGCTGGTGCTCGCGGTGGCGTGCGGCGGGCGGGAGCGTTCGCTGGTGGCCATCTCCGGTGCGCTGGGCGCGGGTCAGCTGGGGCTGCACTGTCTCTTCCACGGCCTGGGCGGCCACGGGATGCACGACGGCGTGCCGATGAGCGTGCCGCAGGCGGCCGGCCGGCTGATCTGCAACGAGGCCCGGCCGGGCACCCTGGTGGGCCTGCCCGCCGGCACCTCGCCGGAGCAGCTGGTCTCCTCGGCGGGTCTGGACCCGCACGCGTACGCCGCTGTGCCCTGGTGGCAGCAGGGCGGCGTGCTGGGGATGACGCCGTCGATGCTGGCCGGGCACCTGGTCGCCGCGCTGGTGGCGGGCTGGTGGCTGCGGCGCGGCGAGGCGGCGCTGTGGCGGCTGCTGCGGGTGGCGGCGTCGGCGGCCCGGGAGCACTGGGCGGAGCCGCTGCGCTCGGCGCTGGTGCTGGTGGCCGCGTTGCTGCGCGGTCTGTTCGGCGTGGCCGGTCCGGTCCGCCGGTTCGGTGCGGGGGGCGGCGGGAGCCGGCTGCCCGCGGGCGCGGTGCTGCGGCACAGCGTGGTGCGGCGCGGGCCGCCGTGCGGGGCCTTCGCGTACTGATCCGGCGTTCGCGCGCACCCCGAGGAGGGGTGTCGGCCGACCGGGTGCGGTGCGCGGTGTCCGGGCCGTTCCGTCCGTCCACGGCGACGGCGGCCCCTGGTCCTGCCCCCACGTCCGCGCGTGCAGCCCGCCGCCGAGAGCGGCGGTCACGTGCCGAGCTCCGATCGGAGACCCCCATCATGCGTTCCCTTCCCACCCGCCGTCTCGCCGCCGTCGCCCTGACCGCCGCCGCCTCGGTGGTGGCGCTGGCCGGCCCCGCCTTCGCGCACGTCACCGTGAACCCGGGTTCGGCCGCGCAGGGCGGCTACACGGCCGTCGACTTCCGGGTGCCGAACGAGAGCGACACGGCGAGCACGGTGAAGCTGGAGGTCAACCTGCCGCTGGACCACCCGCTGGCCTCGGTCCGGACCCTGCCGCTGCCGGGCTGGACCGCCGCCGTCGAGAAGGCCAAGCTCGACAAGCCGATCAAGGTGCACGGCAGCGACGTCAACGAGGCCGTCTCCAAGATCACCTGGACCGCCGACCCGGGCACCAAGATCGCCCCCGGCCAGTTCCAGGAGTTCCGGGTCTCGCTCGGCCCGCTGCCGACCGACGCCGACAGCATGGTCTTCAAGGCCCTGCAGACCTACGACAACGGCGACGTGGTCCGCTGGATCGACGAGGCCGCGGCCGGCCAGCCCGAGCCGGCCCACCCGGCCCCGGCCCTCAAGCTCACCAAGGCCGCCGGTGACGACCACCACGGCGCCTCCGCCACCTCCACCGCCTCCCCGGCGGCCGGCGCCCACGGCGACAGCTCCGACCACGCCGCCTCCGCCGGCGACGCCAAGTCCAGCGACGGCACCGCCCGCACCCTCGGCGTGGTCGGCATCGTCGTCGGCGTGATCGGCACCGCCGTCGGCGTGCTCGGCCTGCGCCGCAGGAACAGCGGCTCCGCCTCCTGACCCCTCGCCGGCGGGGCCGTACCCCTCCCGGTACGGCCCCGCCGGCGGCCCACCGCGTCCGATCGGAACCACCATGCCCCGCACCGCCCGCTCCACCCGACTGGCCGGCGCCGCCGCCCTCGCCCTGGCCGCCGCGCTGACCCTGTCCGCCTGCGGCTCCTCCGGCGGCGGCGGTTCGACCGCCGCCAAGGTGACCCAGCAGAAGGAGGACACCCCGTACCAGGGCACCAAGCTGGCCAGGAACTTCGAGAAGCCGGACCTCCAGCTGACCGACACCTCCGGCCGGCCGTACGACCTGCGGCAGCAGACCAACGGCAAGGCCACCCTGCTGTTCTTCGGCTACACCAGCTGCCCGGACGTCTGCCCGACCACCATGGGCGACATCGGGGTCGCGATGAAGGCCCTCCCGGCGGAGGCCCGGAAGAAGGTCGACGTCGTCTTCGTCTCCACCGACCCGCAGCGCGACACCCCCAAGGTGCTGCGCACCTGGCTGGACTCGATGGGCACCGACTTCATAGGCCTCACCGGCGACCTGGCGAAGGTGAAGACCGCCGCCAAGTCGCTCGGCATCATGATCGAGGACCCGGTGGTCAACGCGGACGGCACCGTCACCTCCACCCACGGCGCGCAGGTGCTGGCCTTCCTCCCCTCGGACGACAAGGCGCACGTGCTCTACATGAGCGGCACGGAGGAGAAGACCTACGAGCACGACCTGCCGCTGCTCGCCAAGGGGGTCGCGGCGTGATGGCGGCGAACCGACGGTTCCGCCGCTCGGCCCTGGCCGGGGCGGTGCTGGCGACGGTCCTCGGCGGCGGCGCGATACTCGCCGCCTGCGGGACGGGCGGCCCGGACGGCGGCCCGTCGGACGCCGGTCCGGCGAAGCTGAGCGTGGCCGACTCCTACATCCCGCTGCCCCCGGCGGGCGGGATGGGCGCCGGCTACCTGACCGTCCGCAACGACGGCGGGCCGGACCAGCTGCTCAAGGTGACCAGCCCCGCCGCCGGGTCGGTCACCATGCACCGCTCGACCGCCTCGACCATGGAGCAGGTGAACAGCCTGGACGTGCCCGCGCACGGCGCGCTGCAGCTCGCCCGCGGCGGCACCCACCTGATGATCATGGACTGGCAGAAGGCCCCCGCCCTGGGTGACGAGCTGGAGCTCGACCTGACCTTCGCCAAGTCCGGCACCATCTCCGTCAAGGTGCCGGTCAAGGAGCTCACCTACCGCCCCGGCCAGAGTTAGGGGACCCGCCAGCATGGAGAAGGCCGCCCACCCCCGCAGCGCGTCACGGCCCCCGGCCGCGCGCCGCCGGAGCGTCCCGCTGCGCATCGCCGCGGCGCTGGGAACGCTCGGCACGCTGCTCGCGCTGATGCTCGCCGGGGCCGCCCCGGCGTCCGCGCACGCCACCCTGGACTCCACCGCCCCGTCGCAGAACTCGGTGGTCGCCACCGCCCCGCCGGCGGTGACCCTGACCTTCAGCGAGGCGGTGTCGCTGTCGAGCGACTCCGTCCGGGTGCTCGACCCGGCCGGAAAGGCCGTGGACACCGGCAACCCGGCGCACGCCGACGGCAAGGGCAACACCGCCCGGGTCGGCCTCAGCAGCGGCCTCGCCAACGGCACGTACACCGTCGCCTGGCGGGCCGTCTCGGAGGACTCCCACCCGGTCGGCGGGGCGTTCACCTTCTCCATCGGCGCACCCTCGGACACCTCGGTGTCCACCACCGCGCTGCAGGGCGCCAAGGCCGACGGCCTGGTCGCCGCCCTGTACGGCACGGGCCGCACCGTCGCGTACGCCGCCTTCGCGCTGCTCGCCGGGGTCGCCGCCTTCGTGCTGGTCTGCTGGCCGGCCGGCGCCGCCCGGCGCCCGGTGCAGCGGCTGCTGATGACCGGCTGGACGGCGCTGCTGGCCTCGACCGTCGCGGTGCTGATGCTGCGCGGCCCGTACGAGCGCGGCTCCGGGGTCGGCCAGGCCCTCGACCTGTCGCTGGTGCGCGCCACCCTGGACGAGCGGATCGGCACCGCCCTGGCGGCCCGGCTGCTGCTGCTCGCCGCGGCCGGGATCTTCCTGTCGCTGCTGGTCGGGCAGTTGGGGCAGCCGCCCAAGCCGGTCGCGCCCGCGGGCCCGGGCTCGGGCTCAGCCTCGGGCCCGGGCTCGGCCTCGGGCTCGGGCTCGGGCTCAGCCTCGGACGCGGACGCGGACGCGGACGCGGAACCGCACGACGACGACACCGAGGCCGCCGAGCTGCACGAGCTGGAGCAGCGGGCCGCCGCACGGCCGCAGCGCGAGGCCCGGATCGGCCTGGGCGTGGCCGGACTGGTGCTCGCGGTGGCGCTCTCCGCGACCTGGGTCGGCGCCGACCACGCCTCGGTGGGCATCCAGGTCTGGCTGGCCCTGCCGTTCGGCATCCTGCACCTGATCGCGATGGCGCTCTGGCTGGGCGGGCTGGCCTCGCTGCTGGTCGCGCTGCGCGAGGGCGTCGGCGCCGAGGTGGTGGACCGCTTCTCCCGGATCGCCTTCGGCTCGGTGGCCGTGCTGGCCGTCACCGGGGTCTACCAGTCCTGGCGGGGCCTGGGCAGTTGGAGCGCGCTGACCGGCACCGAGTACGGGAAGCTGCTGCTGGTGAAGACCGGCTGCGTGGTCGTGATGCTGGGCGTCGCCTGGATCTCCCGCAGCTGGCTGGCCCGGCTGCGCTCGGCCCCGGCCGAGGCGGCGGAGGTCGAACGGGCCGAGGTGCCCGAGCCGGTCGGCGCCGTCGCGCACGGCGAGGACCCGGTCCGGCGGGCCCAGTTGGAACGGCAGCGGGCCGCCGCGCGCACCGCCGGCCGCGAGCGCGGGCTGACCCCGACCCGGGCCGGGCTGCGCCGCTCGGTGCTGGTGGAGGCGCTGGTCGCGGTGGCGGTGCTGGTGGTCACCACGATGCTCACCAACTCCCCGCCCGGGCGGGTCGCGGGCGAGGTCAAGGCGGCCGGCAACGCCGCCCCGGCGGCGGGCGCATCGGCGGCCGCCCCGCAGACCGAGCCCGGCCGCACGGTGGAGCTCAAGCTGCCGTACGACACCAAGGGCCGGACGCCGAACGCCAAGGGCACCGCGACCGTCACCCTCAACCCGGCCCGGACCGGCCCGAACGAGGTCAAGCTCGCGCTGGACGGCGCCGACGGCAAGCCGGTGGACGTCCCCGAGGTGCAGCTGGCCTTCACCCTGCCGGACCGCGACCTCGGCCCGCTGCCGGTCGCGCTCACCGCGGAGGGCACCGGCCGCTGGAGCGGCACCACCCAGCTCCCGCTGGCCGGCACCTGGGTGGTCTCGGTGCAGATCCGCTCCTCGGACATCGACCAGACCACCCCCACCCAGCAGTTCAAGATCGGATGAGCGCGGTGGAGCACGACGAGACGACGGGCCCGGCGGGCTTCACCCGGCGGGCCCTGCTCGGCACGGCCGGCGCCGGACTGCTGGTCGGCGCCGGGGCGGGCGCGGCCGGGGCGGTCGCCTACGACGACCGGCCGGGCGCCGGGGCGGGGGCGTCCGGCGGCGGGGCCGGCGGGCTCGGCGCGGGCCGGGTGCCGTTCCGCGCCGAGCACCAGGCCGGCATCCTCGAACCCGCCCAGGCCCGCGTCCAGTTGGCCGCCTTCGACCTGGTCGACGGGGCCGGCCGGGACGGGCTGCGCGCCCTGTTGCGGCGCTGGACCGGGGCGGTCGAGCGGCTGACCGCCGGGGAGCCGGCCGCGGAGTTCGACAACCAGGTCGCCCTGGACGCCGGGCCCTGCTCGCTCACCGTCACGCTCGGCTTCGGCGCCGCGCTGTTCGACAAGGCCGGGCTGGCCGACCGCCGCCCGGCCGCCCTCGAACCGCTGCCCGCCTTCACCGGCGACGCGTTGGACCCGGCGCGCGGCGACGGCGACCTGTTCGTCCAGATCGGCGCCGACGACGCGCTGGTGACGCTGCACGCCCTGCGGACCCTGCAGAAGCTGGCGGCCGGCACGGCCGCCCTGCGCTGGCAGTCGGCCGGCTTCGCCCGCACCCCCGGCGCCGCCGCCCGCCCGGTGACCGGGCGCAACCTGATGGGCCAGATCGACGGCACCAACAACCCCAGGCCCGGCGAGGACGGCTTCGCCGCCAAGGTGTTCTGCGCCCCGGGCGGGGACCAGCCGGCCTGGCTGGCCGGGGGCTCGTACCTGGTGTTCCGGCGGATCCGGATGCTGCTGGACCACTGGGAGGAGCTGCCGGTGGACCGCCAGGAACGGGTGATCGGCCGGCGCAAGTCGGACGGTTCGCCGCTGAGCGCGCCGGCCGGCTCGGGCGAGGGCACCCCGGTGGACCTCGCCGCCCAGGGCCCGGACGGCGCTCTCGCCGTCCCCGCCGACGCCCACGTCCGGGTCGCCGCCCCGGCGGGCAACGGCGGGGCGGCGATGCTGCGGCGCGGTTTCTCGTACCACGACGGGGCACTGCCGGACGGCTCGCCGGACGCCGGCCTGCTCTTCCTCGCCTTCCAGGCCGACCCGCGCAGGGGCTTCACCCCGGTGCAGCGCAAGCTCTCCCGGGGCGACGGGCTGTCCCGCTTCCTCCGGCACGAGGCGAGCGGGCTGTACGCCGTCCCCCCGGGGGTGCCGGCCGGGGGCTACCTGGGGCAGCAACTCCTGGACGGGTAGCGCCCGCACGCGAGGAGCGGTCCCGGCCACCGGAACGCGGTCATGCCGGGGCCGCGGACTCGTTATGGTGACTGCTTCGGCACCACCCCGCTCGGGCAGCACCCGGCTCGGGCACCACCCCCCTGGCAACGGAGGCGTCATGTCGGCCACCCGCTACACCTACCTCGGCCCGGCCGGCACCTTCACCGAGGCGGCGCTGCACACCCTGCCCGAGGCGGCGACCCGGGAGCTGGTGCCGCGGTCCTCGGTGGCGCTGGCGCTGGAGGCGGTGCGCGTCGGGGAGGCCGCCGGGGCGTTCGTGCCGATCGAGAACTCGGTGGAGGGCGCGGTCACCGCGACCAACGACGAACTGGCCGCCGGCGCACCGCTGATGATCTACCGCGAGGTGCTGCTGCCGATCACCTTCGCGCTGCTGGTACGGCCGGGCACCGAGCTGTCCGGGGTCAAGACGGTGACCAGCCACCCGGTGGCCCAGCCGCAGGTGCGCAAGTGGCTGGCGGCCAACCTGCCGGACGCGGTCTGGGAGTCGGCCGCCTCCAACGCGGACGGCGCCCGGCTGGTCGCCGAGGGCCGGTACGACGGGGCGTTCGCGGGCGAGTTCGCGGCGCCGATCTACGGGCTGGACCCGCTGGTCAAGGAGATCGCGGACGCCCAGAGCGCGACCACCCGGTTCGTGCTGGTCGGCCGTCCGGGGCGGGTCTCCTCGCCGACCGGGGCGGACAAGACCTCGATGGTGGTCTGGCTGCCGGACGACCACCCGGGTGCGCTGCTGGAGCTGCTGCAGGAGTTCGCGGTGCGCGGGGTGAACCTGATGCGGATCGAGTCCCGGCCGACCGGTGAGGGGCTGGGCAGCTACTGCTTCCTGATCGACTGCGAGGGGCACCTGTCGGAGCGGCGGGTGGCCGAGGCGATGATGGGGCTCAAGCGGATCAGCCCGCAGGTCCGGTTCCTCGGCTCCTATCCGCGCGCGGACCGGCAGGTGTCCAAGCACCGGCGGCCGGGCACGTCGGACGAGGATTTCACCGCGGCGGCGGACTGGCTCTCCCGGGCACTCGACGGGCGCGGGGACATCTGATTCCCGGGTGATCCCCGGTGATTCCGAGTGGTCCCGAGCCGGAGCCGGCCCGACGGCTGAGCGCCATCTCGTGTCTTTCCGACCTTTTCCGACCGTTATCGACCGGCCCGACCGAACGCGGCGGGTGACCGTACCGTCATCCACAGGAACACCGCGCTCCGGGGGCCACTGTCCACAGGCGTCCCCGCTGTCCACAGCCGGAAGTTATCCACAGGCCTGGGGATGAGTCGACAAACCGGTATAGCCATTGCCCAGAACTGGTCGGACCATCGGTTTGCGTCGCAGAGATGACTTATCGGACCAGAGTCACCCGCTTGCCTGCAAATCACCCGTGCGAGTGCTTCAATTCCCTCACCCGAGAAGGTTCATCGAGGTTTGAAACCTCAATTCCCCGGTTTCGATCAGCGGATCCCGATCCCCCTCCCTCATCCACAGGCCCGGGGTCGGGCCTGTGGATAACCCGCCCCCGGCCTGGGGGCGGACGGTTCTCCACCGGAGTTATCCACAGGAACCGGTGGGTTATCCCCAGGGGAAAACCCGTACCGGTGGAGGAACGGCCGCCCGGTACGCTTGGGCCTGTGATTGACCTTCGCCTGCTTCGTGAGGACCCTGACCGAGTGCGCGCCTCGCAGCGCGTCCGTGGCGAGGACGTCGACATCGTCGACGCCCTCCTCTCCGCCGACGAACGGCGCCGGTCCTCGGGCAGCCGCTTCGACGAACTGCGCAACGAGCAGCGGGTGCTCGGCAAGCAGGTCGCCCAGGCCAAGGGCGACGAGAAGACCGCCCTGCTGCAGCGCACCAAGGAGCTGGCCGCCGAGGTCAAGGCCGCGGACGCCGAGCAGGGCGCGGCCAAGGAGGAGGCGGACCGCCTGCTCCGCTCCCTGGCGAACCTCATCGACCCGGCCGCCCCGGTCGGCGGCGAGGAGGACTTCGTCACCCTGGAGGAGATCGGCACCCCGCGCGACTTCGCCGCCGAGGGCTTCGAGCCCCGCGACCACGTCGAGCTGGGCCAGCTGCTGGGCGCGATCGACACCGAGCGCGGCGCCAAGGTCGCCGGTGCCCGCTCCTACTACCTGACCGGTCCCGGCGCGCTGCTGGAGCTCGCCCTGGTCAACATGGCGATCGCCCAGGCCACCGCGGCCGGCTTCATCCCGATGATCACCCCGGCCCTGGTCCGCCCGGCCGCCATGGACGGCACCGGCTTCCTCGGCCAGGCCGCCGAGAACGTGTACCACCTCCCCGAGGAGGACAAGTACCTGGTCGGCACCAGCGAGGTCCCGCTGGCGGCGTACCACATGGACGAGATCATCGAGGCCGACAAGCTGCCGCTGCGCTACGCCGGCTACTCGTCCTGCTTCCGCCGCGAGGCCGGCACCTACGGCAAGGACACCCGCGGCATCATCCGGGTCCACCAGTTCGAGAAGGTGGAGATGTTCGTCTTCACCACGCCCGAGGACGCGGAGAACGAGCACCGCCGCCTGCTCCAGTGGGAGAAGGACTTCCTCAACGCGCTGGAGCTGCCGTACCGGGTGATCGACGTCGCCTCCGGTGACCTCGGCTCCTCGGCCGTGCGCAAGTTCGACATCGAGGCCTGGATCCCGACCCAGGGCAAGTATCGCGAGGTCACCTCGACCTCCAACACCACCGAGTACCAGGCCCGCCGGCTGTCGATCCGGATGCGCGAGGACGGCAAGACCCGCCCGCTCGCCACCCTGAACGGCACCCTGGTCGCCGTGCCGCGCACCATCGTCGCGATCCTGGAGAACCACCAGCAGGCCGACGGCTCGGTCGTCGTGCCCGAGGCGCTGCGTCCGTACCTCGGCGGGCGGACCGTCCTCGAGCCGGTCAAGTGACCTCCTCCACCCACCTGATCGGTGGCGACCTGCCCTACCGGCTGGTCGCCACCGACCTCGACGGCACCCTGCTCACCAGCGCGGAAACCGTCTCCGAGCGCACCCGCGCCGCGCTGGCCGCGGCCACCGGCGCGGGCGCTCTGCACATCGTGGTGACCGGCCGCTCGGCCGTCTGGGCCCGTCCGGTCTTCGACGAGATCGGCTACACCGGGATAGCGGTCTGCGGCCAGGGCGCCCAGGTCTACGACGCCGGCGCCCACAAGCTGCTCACCTCGCTCACCCTGGACCGCCGGCTCGCCGCGGTCGCGATCGAGAAGATCGAGGCCGAGACCGGCCCGCTGGCCGTCGCCGCCAACCAGGACGGCCTGGACGGCCAGGTGCTGGCCGGCCCCGGCTACGAGCTGCTGATCGGCTCCGACCTCCCGGTCGTCCGGGCCGAGCGCGGCGAACTCTTCGCCTCCCCGCTCAGCAAGCTCTACGTCCAGCACCCCGGGCTGACCGACGACGGCCTCGCCGAGGCCGCCCGGCGCGCCGCCGGCGACCTGGTCGGCGTGGTGATGGCCGGCCCCGGCGTGGTCGAACTGCTGCCGCTGGGCCTGTCCAAGGCCACCGGCCTGGCCGTCGCCGCCCGCCGCCTGGGCGTGCGCGCCGCCGACACCATCGCCTTCGGCGACATGCCCAACGACGTGCCGATGTTCGGCTGGGCGGCGCACGGCGTGGCCATGGCCAACGCCCACGAGGAACTGCTCGCCGTCGCCGACGAGGTCACCGCGGGCAACGACGAGGACGGCGTCGCGGTCGTCCTGGAGCGCCTCTACCCGGCGCGCTGATCGCCCCCCGGGACACGTTCACGGACGGTTCACCCCCAGTTGTAGGATGACCGGGCAAGCGGTTGTAGGATGACCGACGACCGATGAGCGGTGTGCGAAGGGAGGCCCGGCATGAGCGGCGACGGAAACGGCCTGCAGGCGGCCGGGCGGCGTTCCCTGGTGGACACCGCGATCGACCGGCTGCGCGAGCAGCTGGCCGGCGGAGCCTGGCCGGTGGGGTCCCAGATCCCCACCGAGCACGAGCTGGCCGAGCAGCTGCAGGTCGGACGCAACACCGTGCGGGAGGCCCTCCGGGTGCTGGTGCACGCCGGGATGCTGGTCTCCCGGCAGGGCGAGGGCACCTTCGTACGGTCCACCAGCGACCCGGCGGCGGTGCTCCGCGGCGTCCAGCGCTCGGGCATCCGGGACGTCCTGGAGGTCCGCGCCGCGCTGGAGACCGAGGCCGCCCGACTGGCCGCGCTGCGGCACACCCCCGAGGACGTCCGGCGGATGCGGGCCGCGCTGGCCCGTGAGGCCGAGGTCTTCGCCCAGCACTCCGAGCGGGCCGGCCGCCAGGCCACCGTCGAGCACGACCTGGAGTTCCACACCGCCATCGTCGAGGCCGCGCACAACCCGGCGCTGGCCGAGGTGTACCGCTACTTCGGCGCCTCCGTGCGCGAGGCGATGACCTCCGCCTTCGGCGACCACGAGATGCCCGAGGCCGTCGTGGCCACCCACGAGGCGCTGGTGGACGCCATCGAGAGCGGCGACCCGGACCGCGCCGAGACGGCGTGTCGGGCGCTGCTCGCCGAGCCCACCGCGGCCGTCGAGCAGCTCCTCGCGGCCATCGCGGCCCGGAAGTAGGACGGCGCAAGCCCCGCTTCCGCACGCAGCCCCGCTGCCTGCTCCCCGCTTCCGCACGCAGCCCCGCTGCCTGCCCACCGCCCGTCCTGCCCGCCCGTCCTGCCCGCGGCCGGTGGAGGCCTCCTCCCGCCGTGCCCGCGCCACCCCCGAGCCCCGGAAAGAACAGCACACCCATGGCCGTCACCCGCGCCCCGCAGCCGGTTGTCACCACTGCCGCCCCGCTCCCCGTCCGCAGCCGGCTGGCCCACCCCGCGCTGCTGCTGACCGGCATCCTGCTGGTCGCCCTGAACATGCGCGCCTGTCTGGCCGCGATCTCCCCGATGGTCGGCGAGATCCAGCGCACCTTCGGGCTGTCCGCCACCGCGGGCGGGCTGATCACCACCATCCCGGTGCTGTTCCAGGGCGTCGGCGCCCCGCTCACCCCCCGGCTGACCCGCCGGTTCGGCACCGAACGGGTGGTGCTCGGCGCGGTGCTGGTGCTCGGCGCCGGCGTGCTGCTGCGGGTGCTGCCCTCGGTGTTCGCGCTGTACGCGGGCTGCGTGGTGATCGGCGTGGCCATCGCCGTGCTGAACGTGTCGATGCCGGGCCTGGTCAAGCGGGAGTTCCCGGACCGCGCGGCCACCATGACCGGCGTCTACTCGACCACCATGCTGGTCGGCGCCACCCTCGCGGCCGGCACCTCCGTCCCGCTGGAGCACGCGCTCGGCGGCGGCTGGCGGGCCTCGCTCGGCGCCTGGTCGCTGCTCGCGCTGATCGCCGCGGTGGCCTGGCTGCCGCAGGTGCTGCGCTCCCGGCAGGCGAAGGCCGGGGCGGCCGTCCCCGCCCGGGACGACCGGCCCGGAGGGGCCGCCAGGGCCGGCAAGCCGATCGAGGGCATCTGGAAGTCCCCGCTGGCCTGGCAGATCAGCCTGTTCATGGGCATCTCCTCGCTGCTGGTCTACACCCTGGTCGCGTGGATGCCGACCATCCTGGCCGACCACGGCATGGACCGCGGCCGGGCCAGCCTGGTCTTCGCCTACTCCAACCTGGTGCAGGTGGCCGGCGCCTTCCTGGTGCCGCTGATGGCCGGCCGGATGACGAGCCAGCGCGCCCTCGCCGTCACCATGGCCGTCCTGAACGGGCTCGGCATCGCCCTGCTGCTGGTCGCCCCGGTCTCCGGCGCCTGGGTGTCGGCGACCATCCTCGGCCTGGCCCAGGGCGGCTCGCTCGGCCTCGGCCTGGCGTTCATCGTGCTGCGCACCGGCACCGCGGCCGGCGCCGCCCAGCTGGGCGGCATGTCCCAGGCGATCGGCTACCTGGTCGCGGCGGCCGGCCCGGTCGGCGCCGGGGCGCTGCACCAGCTCACCGGCGGCTGGGACGCCACCCTGGTGCTGATGCTGGTGCTGGTCCTGGTGGTCGGCGCGGCCGGCCTCGGCGCCGGACGGAACCGGACGCTGTAGGACTCCCCCGCAACACCGACCGGGCCCGGACTCCCACGGAGTCCGGGCCCGGTCGCGCGAGGCGCGGCCTACTCCTCGGCGGCCAGGGTCAGCCCGGCCAGCTTCACCGAGGCCAGCACGGTCGCCCCGACGGCGACCACCAGCAGCAGCGGGACGGCCGCCCCGAGCGACACGTCGGCGCCGATCGCGTTGTCCCCCGCGACCGCCTCGGCGACCGCCCGGCCCCACTGCTGGACGCTCAGCGTGCGGGCGCCCTCGACGAAGTTGCCGATCAGCGACTCCCAGATCAGCGCGTACGCCAGCCCGGCCACCACCGCGTGCCGGGTGACCACGCCGAGCAGCAGGAACAGCGCGCTGTACACGGCCCCGGCGACCAGCACCGCGACGGTGTAACCGAGCGCCACGCCGTCCTTCGTCCCGTACAGCAGCAGCCCGGCGAGCAGCGTCGGGACGGCGGCGAACACCCAGGTGGTGCCGATCGCGACGGCCAGCTTGGTGGTGATGATCTGCCAGCGCGGCAGCGGCTTGGCCAGCAGGTAGACGATCGAGCCGTCGTCGATCTCGGTGGCGATCACCCCGGTGCCGATCACCAGGCCGAGGATCGGCAGCAGGGTGCCGAGGTCCAGCTGGCCGAGGATCTTGACGGTCAGGCTGTGGGCGTCGCCGCTCGACCCGGCGGCGATCGCCGCGACGATCAGCAGCAGGGCCGGGGCCACCAGCAGCAGCGCGCCGCGGCGGCGGCCGAGCAGGCCGCGCAGGGTCAGCCTGGCGACGGTCGGGTTCATGGTCGGTCGACCCCTTCCTGGGTCCGGTGGGTGGCGCGGGTGGGGCCGGGGGTCATGCCGAGACCAGGTAGGAGAAGACGCTCTCCAGCGACTCGTCCGCCGGGGACACGGTGTACAGCCGGATGCCGGCCTCCCGGGCGACCCTGGGCAGCAGGGTGGTGAAGCCCTGGAAGTTCACCGCCTCGATCCGCAGTGCCCGTTCCCGCTCGTCCACCTCGATGCCGGTGGTCGAGCCGTCGGCGATCAGGGCGGCGGCGAGCCGGCGGTCGTCGCTGGAGCGGACCAGGTAGCGGTGCGGCCGGTCGGTCATCAGCCGCCGGATCCGCCGGAAGTCGCCCGAGGCGGCGTGCCGTCCGGCCACCACCACCTCGATGTGCCGGGCCAGTTGCTCGACCTCCTCCAGGATGTGGGAGGAGAACAGCACCGTCCGGCCGTCCGCGCCGAAGCGGCGCAGCAGCTCCATCAGCTGGAGCCGCTGGCGCGGGTCCATGCCGTTGAAGGGCTCGTCCAGCAGCAGCACGGCCGGGTCGTGGACCAGCGCCGAGGCCATCTTGACCCGCTGCTTCATGCCCTTGGAGTACGTCCCGGTGCGGCGGTCCTTGGCGGGCGCCATCTCGACCAGGTCGAGGGCGCGCCGGGCGGCGGCGCCGGGCTGGGGCAGGCCGTGCAGTTCGGCGTTGGCGAGCACGAACTCCCAGCCGGTCAGGTAGTCGTACATCGACTCCCGCTCGGGCACCAGGCCGATCTGCCGGTACACCTGCTGGTTGCGCCAGATCTGCGCGCCGTCCAGGGTGACCGCGCCGCTGGAGGGGGCGAGGAAGCCGCTCATCATGTGGATGAGGGTGGACTTGCCCGCGCCGTTCGGCCCGAGCAGCCCGGTGATGCCGGGGCCGATCGACATGGAGATGTCGTTGACCGCGACCACGTTCCCGAACCAGCGGGAGACCTTGTCGATGGTGATGGTGGCCATGCCGCCCTCTCAGACCTTCTCGTAGCGGCGCAGCAGGAGGCGGTAGGAGCCCGCCACCATCGCCGCGGCGACGAGTGCGAACACCAGCGTGCCGAGCGCCCCCGGGGCGTGCCGGCGGTCGATCCCGGACCCGAGGTCGAACACCTGGTTGACCAGCGCCTCCACCAGGCCGTTCGGCGAGATCAGCGACGTCCACTGGGCCGCGTCCGAGCCGCCCGGGCCGGGGCTGCTGATGCCGACCACGACCGCGGCGAGGGTCGAACTCACCACCAGGTAGCCCATGATGGCGGCCACCCCGAAACCCCGGCGCGGGGTGCTCGCGGCGATCACCAGGGCCACCGAGGTCGGCACCAGGGCGTAGAGCACGGCCGCCACCAGACCGTAGAGGAACTGGCCGGTGTTGTGCCCGAAGTCCATCCCGGCGAGCAGCGCACCCGCGTACAGCACCAGCAACGGGGCTGCCATCAGCAGGAACTGGGCGCAGGCCATGGCGCCGAACTTGGCCCGGACGTAGTCGGCGCGGGTGATCGGACGGGAGAAGTACAGCGGGACGGTGTGGTAGCGGAGGTCCCGGGAGAGCAGCACCGGCGCCTGGGCGGCGAGGAAGATCGACACCACCAGGCCGAGGCTGGAGAGGTAGCCGGCGTACTCGACCGGGAGTTCGTCCCGCTTGAGGTAGACCGCGCCCGCGACGAAGATCATCGCCGGGACGGTGACCACGCCCAGCAGCAGCATCGGCAGCACCTTGGACTTGCCGGAGCGGCCCAGGCCGTAGGCGGCGCGCAGGCTCTGGGTGAAGAGCGAGCGGGTGGCGTAGGCGCGGCCGAGGCGCGGACCGGTGTAGCCGCGGTAGCCGATGTCGTGGATGACACCGGTGTCGGCGGGCCTGGTGTCAGGAGGCTGCGGCATCGTCCGTCCCTCCCCTGCTGCTCTGGTCGTCGCCGTGGTGCGCGTCGTACGCCATGGCGTCGGCTTCCTCGTGGTCGGTGAAGAGTTCCGCGACCCGGTGCCGGCGCTGCTCCAACCGGACCAGGCCGAGGCCGAGTTCGGCGACCGTGTCGCGGATGGTGTCGTAGGTGTCCTCGCCGTCCAGCCGGACCAGCAGCAGGTGCGAGCCCTCCGCCCGGACGTCCAGCCCGGTGGCGGCGAGGCGCTCCCGGACGGTGGCGCCGGGCTCGGCGGCGGTGTCCTGCGGGAAGTCGGTGACCTCCACCGCGAGGACGGCGGTCGCCTCGGTGAAGGAGGCCGTGGAGGAGGAGCGCAGCAGCTTGCCGCCGTCGATCACCACCAGGTGGTCGCAGGTCCGCTCCAGCTCGCCGAGCAGGTGGGTGGTGACCAGCACCGAGATGCCGAAGTCGGTGTGCACCCGGCGGATCAGGGCGAGCATCTCGTCCCGGCCGGCCGGGTCCAGGCCGTTGGTCGGCTCGTCCAGCAGCACCAGCTTCGGGTCGTGCACCAGCGCCTGGGCCAGCTTCACCCGCTGCTTCATGCCGGTCGAGTAGCCGCCCATCGGGCGGTACCGCTCCTCGTACAGGCCCACGTGCCGCAGCGTGTCTGCGGTGCGCTCCCGCGCGGCGGTCGCGGGCAGCCCCGCCATCCGCGCCATGTGCACCACGAACTCCGTCGCCGAGACGTCCGGTGGCAGGCAGTCGTGTTCGGGCATGTAGCCGACCTGTTCGCGGATCTCCGAGCCCCGGGTGGCGATGTCCAGGCCGAGCACCTCGCCGCGGCCGGACGTCGCCGGGGCGAGCCCGAGCAGGATCTTGATCAGGGTGGACTTGCCCGCCCCGTTGGCCCCGACCAGCCCGACGACCCCGGGCTGGACCTCGACGGTCAGCTGGTCGAGCGCGGTGACCCGGGGGAAGCTCTTGGTGAGGCCCTCGGTCTTGATGACAGCAGTGGACACGCCCTCAACGTAACGGTCCCGCGCCGCAGGGGCCATGAGCTGGAATGACGAGGCTTCCCGGGGCCGTCTGCTGCTGCGGTATGACGTCGGGACCGATCTCCCCTAAGGGTTGCGGAGCCGGGGCGCGCCCGGGGCGCCGGAGCGCCCACCGTTGAGGTGGGCGGCCCGGCGCCGGGTCCGGCGTCGGCTCAGGAGCTGGGGCGCTCCCACATCTCGACGACCTTGCCGGAGGCGTCGAGGGCGACCTTGTAGGTGCCGCTGTTGCAGGGGTACGAGCCCTTCTGGTTGCCGGGCGTGGCGATGCACTCGTTGATGTGCTTCACCAGCTCGGCGACGGCGACGTCCTTCGGGGCGGCCACGACCGACTTGAGGTGGCCCTTGGCGCCGGGGGCGAAGGTCGCGCTCTTGTCGGCACCCGTCGGTTCGAGGGCGACGTCGTTGACGCCGCAGGCGTCCTTGGTCTCCTTGTAGACCAGCGCCGTCGCGCTGGTGCCCTTCACCGGCTCGATCCACTTCTGCCCGGCGGGCAGCGGCTCGTGGGTGCAGAAGCCCTCCGGTCCGCCGTCGGTGGGCTTGCCGGCCGGGGCGGGCTTGCCCGTCCCGGTGGCCGGGGCCGCGGTGGGCGAGGCCGCCCCGCCGGTGGCCGGGGCGGCGGTCGTGGTGGAGGCGCCGGCCCCCTGGGTCGACGGGTCGTCCGGGCCGCAGGCGGCGAGGCCGAACGCGGCCGTGGCGACCAGAGTGGCGACGAGCAGTCTCCTGGATGCGGACATGATGAATGAACCCCCCGTTTAACGCATGATCAGATAAAGGTGCGGCGGACAGATTAGCGCCTCCCCCCGACCGCACCCGTCCTGACGGCGTCCGCGGCGGGCCGTACCGCTCAACCCAGCTGGGCCAGGCCCTCGGTGGCGATCCGCTCGAACACGGCGAGGTCGTTGGCGAAGATCGAGTCCGGCACCGGCCAGTGGATCACCAACTCGGTGATGCCCAGCTCCCGGTAGGTGCCGGCGAAGTCCACGAAGGCGTCCAGCGACTGGAGCGGCTTCTCCGCCGTGGAACCCTGGAGCAGCATCTTCTCCAGCGTCGCCACGTCCCGGCCCTGCGCCTCGCAGGCCGCCGTCAGCTTCCCGATCTGCGCGGCGATCACGCCGGGCGCCTGCTCGACCGGCACGTCCGCCGGGCCCTTCGGGTCCCCGTACGTCACCCAGCCCTGCCCGTACTCGGCGGCCAGCCGCATCCCGCGCGGGCCGGCGGCGGCCACGTAGAACGGCACCCGCGGGGTCTGCACGCAGCCCGGGATGTTCCGCGCCTCGACCGCCGAGTAGTACGTGCCCTCCTGCGTCGTCGCGTCCTCGCGCAGCAACTTGTCCAGCAGCGGCAGGAACTCGCCGAACCGGGCCGCCCGCTCCTTGGGCGACCACGCCTCCTGGCCCATCGCCGTCGCGTCGAAGCCCGTCCCGCCCGCACCGATGCCCAGCGTGAGCCGCCCGCCGGACACGTCGTCCAGCGTGATCAGCTCCTTCGCCAGCGTCACCGGGTGGCGGAAGTTCGGCGAGGTCACCAGCGTCCCCAGCCGGAGGCGCTCGGTCGCCGTCGCGGCGGCCGTCAGCGTCGGGACCGACCCGAACCAGGGCTCGTCGCGGAAGGACCGCCAGGAGAGGTGGTCGTAGGTGTACGCGGCGTGGAATCCGAGGTCCTCGGCCCGCCGCCAGATCTTCTGTCCTTCGGCCCACCGGTGGATGGGGAGGATCACGGTGCTCAGACGCATGCCACCGACCCTAGCCGGACGGGCTGCCCCTGCGCCGGTAGGAGGCCGTCAGGGGTGCGGGCGGGTGCGTTGGGCCGGGAAGGCCGGGGCCGGGGCCTGGTCCGGGGTGCGGCGGGCGAGCTCGGCGAGGGTGTGGAACAGCACCTCGCCGAGCAGCACCGGCTCGCGGGAGGCGGCGGGCGGATCCGGGGAAGGGAGGGTCGGGGGCGGCTCGTCACGGAGCTGGCGAGTGGGCATGGCTCTTCCTGCCGACGGGGTGACCAGGGGGTTCCTGCCCGTCGGCCCGCCGCGACACCCCGGGCGGGGGCGGATCGGCCGGAAAGCGGCGCAGGAAGGGCCGGAACCCGTCCTCACGGTCGGTCGGCCGCGGGCACCGCCACCGGGCCCGCCACCGGGCCCGCCACCGGGCCGCCGCGGGCCGCCGCGGCGGTGACCGGGCGGCGGCGATGGGCGAAGATGGACCGGTGACCGAACCCCGCACCGCTCCCCGCCTCATCGCCACCGACCTGGACGGCACCCTGCTGTGCTCCGGCGGCACCGTCAGCGATCGCACCGCCGCGGCCCTGGCGGCGGCCGAGGCGGCCGGGGTGCAGGTGGTGTTCGTGACCGGCCGGCCGCCGCGCTGGATGCAGCAGGTGAGCCCGCACATCGGCGGTCACGGGGTGGCGATCTGCTCCAACGGCGGCGCGATCGTGGACGTGCGGCGCGGCGGCGAGCTGATCGAGTACTTCCCGATGCCGGCACCGACCTCGCTGGCCGTGGTCGAGGCGCTGCGGGCCGAGCTGCCCGGCACCTCCTTCGCCTTCGAGTACGCGGACGGCTGGGCCCGGGAGCCCGGGTACGAGGTGCTGATGTGGGGCGACACCGAGGTGCGGGCGGTCGGCCCGGCCGAGGAGCTGCTGGCGGACGGCGGCCCGGTGCGGGGCCTGTTCAAGCTGCTGGCCAAGCACCCGGACCTCGACCCGGACACCTTCCTGGCCGAGGCCCGGACGGCCGCCGGGCACCTGGCGGAGATCACCCGCTCCTCGCCGATCGCCCTGCTGGAGATCAGCGCGCCCGGCGTCACCAAGGCCAGCACGCTGGCCCGTTGGTGCGCCGAGCACGGGATCGACCGGGCCGAGGTGGTGGCCTTCGGCGACATGCCGAACGACCTGGAGATGCTGGCCTGGGCCGGCACCGCGTACGCCGTCGCCAACGCGCACCCGCAGGTGCTGGCGGCGGTGCCGCTGCACACGGTGAGCAACGAGGAGGACGGCGTCGCGGCGGTGCTGGAGCGGCTGATCACCGACTCCGGCCGGTAACGCTCCTACCCGAAGCGGCCGTTGACGTAGTCGGAGGTCCGCTGGTCGCGCGGGCTGCCGAAGAGCCGCTCGGTCGGCCCGGCCTCGACGATCCGGCCCGGGGTGTCGTGGGTGGCGAGGAAGAACGCGCAGCGCTGGGAGACCCGCTGGGCCTGTTGCATGTTGTGGGTGACGATCACGATGGTGAGCCGCCCGCGCAGTTCGGCGATGGTCTCCTCGACCCGGCGGGTGGAGGTCGGGTCGAGCGCGGAGCACGGCTCGTCCATCAGCAGGATGTCCGGTGAGACGGCCAACGACCGTGCGATGCACAGGCGTTGCTGCTGCCCACCGGAGAGGGAGCCGCCGGGGGCGTGCAGCCGGGTGGCCACCTCGTCCCACAGCCCGGCGCGGCGCAGGCTGGTCTCCACCAGGTGCTGGCGCTCCTCCTTGGAGACCTTGATCCCGGCCAGCTTGAGCCCGCTGGAGACGTTGTCCTGGATGGACATCGCCGGGAACGGGTTGGGCCGCTGGAACACCATGCCGATCCGGCGCCGCACCTCGGCGGGGCGCCGGCCGGGCCGGTAGACGTCGTCCCCGTCCAGCAGCACCTCGCCGGCCAGGGCGGCGCCGCGCACCATCTCGTGCATCCGGTTGAGGATCCGCAGGTAGGTGGACTTTCCGCAGCCGGACGGGCCGATCAGCGCGGTGACCTCGCCGGCCGGCATCGCCAGGGAGACCCGCTCCAGCACCTTGCGGCTGCCGAACCAGGCGGAGACGTCCCGGGTCTCCAGCCCGGCGAGCACCCCGTCGGGGCCCTGGGCCGGGACGACCGGCGGGGCGGGGGCCGGCGGGACCGGCGGGAGGGTGAGGGTGTCGGCGGCCGGGTCGACCGCCGCGTCGTGCGGCTGGTGCGTGGTGTCGGCGGTGTCGGTCATCGGTACGTCCTCCGGGCGCGCTTCAGTAGAGGTTGGGCAGCAGGGCGGCGGCGTTCTCGTAGACCGCCCAGAGCAGGGCGCCGACCACCGGCGCGGCGCTCAGGTAGGCGGGCGAGCGGCGCCAGTACCGGGCCAGCAGCAGCGCCCCGGCCACCGCGCAGAGCAGGGCGAGCGACCAGAGCTGGAGCGTGGCCAGCGCGCCCTTGTCGGCGGCCAGCGCCTTGTCGTAGGGGACGGTGGCGGGGCGGCCGCCGGGGTTCTGCTGCGGGTCGCCCTCCAGTCGGGCGCCGACCAGCACGGTGGAGCCGGGGATCCAGTCGGAGTCACCGGTGACCAGGACCAGCCGGTTGCGGGCCGGGTCGGTGATCGGGTGGTCGCCGTCGCCGTACACGTTGACCACGTAGGTGAACGTGCCCTGCCCGGTGGTGGTCTCGATCCGGTCGCCGACCCGCAGCCCGGACAGCCGGGCGAACGGCGCGCCGAAGGTCGCACCGCGGCCGAACAGCACCGCCACCCCGCTCTGGCCGGGCAGTGCGGTGTCCCGGCGGTGGCCGGGGCCGCGCATGAGGTCCCGGCCGGTGGTGCCCTCGACCACCACGGCCTGGTGCAGGCCGATCGCCGGGATGTCCACCAGCGCCACCGGGTCGCCGTCGGCGGCCGCGCCGGTCGGGGCGACGGCCCGGGCCAGCTGGTCCCGGAAGGTCTTGTACGCCGTCGACTGGTAGTGCCGCTCCTGGACGTGCGAGAGCGTGAACAGGAAGCCCACGAAGCCCAGCACCAGCGCGGCCGCCAGGCTGGCCGCCCAGGCGCCCTGGAGGAAGCGGCGCCGGGCGGGGGTGACGGCGGCGGGCCGGGCCGGGGGCGCCTCGGCCGCGGGCGCCGGCCGGACCGGCGGCTTCTCCAGGACCGGTGCCGTCACGAGGCACCGCCCGAGCCCTTGCGCCGGCGCAGCAGCCGGCGGCCGAGCAGCGGCGGGACGAGGACGACGGCGAGCAGCTCGACGGCGGTCAGCGTGGAGAGCGTCCAGTCCTCGGGCCTGCCGCTCACCTCGACCACGTTGGCCGCGACCTCGGTGGCGCCGCCCCGGCCGCGCGCGACCACCTGGCCGGTCTGCGGGTCGACCACGTCGCCGGAGCCGTCGCCGGAGCCGTCGCCCGCGGCGGGGTCGCCGGCCGCGGCGGCGTTCGGGTCACCGCCGCCGGCCGCGGCGCCGCCGGTGCCGGCCGCGTCGGCGCTGCCGCCGGAGCCGCCGTTCCCGCCGTTGCCGTGGCCGGTGCCGCCCGTTCCGCCGGAGCCGGCGGCCGCGCCGCCGGTGCCACCGGAACCGCCGGAGCCGCCCGAACCGGTCTTGACCGCCTGGCCGTTCTGAACGGTGCAGTCCAGCGGGGAGCCCTGCTTGTCGCAGGGGCTCGGCTGCGGGGCGTTCTTGAGGACGGTCAGCTCACCGGCCGAGTTGAAGGTCGGGTTGGCGCAGTTGGCCAGGGTGTCCGGGTTGACCGGGCTGGCGTTGCCGGGGATCGACTTGGTCTGCAGCAGCCCGCCCTTGACCAGGCCGCGCGGGATCGGCGAGTAGCCGAGGCCGTCGGCCTCGCCCTGGCCCTCGCAGAGCACGTAGGCGAGGAAGCGGCTGAGCGCGGCACCCTTGTCGTTGTTGAACCGGCCCGGCGGGGGCAGCGCGGCGCCGGCCCGCGGCACGATCACGTAGCTGTAGCTGGAGATCGGGTACGAGCGCGGGTCGTCCATGGTGTAGACGCCGTCGAGGTTCTGCTGGAGGTAGTTCGGGTCGGACGCCGGGGTGTCGTCGTCCACACCGCGGATCTTGGCGGCGGTGAGCGCGATGGCCACGTTGGAGGCGGTCGGCAGCGAGTAGTAGCCGGCCTGGTTGAGCACCTTCACGACCGGCCAGTTGCTGCGCTTGGCGAAGGCGTACTCGTCGTAGCCGATGGTGCCCAGGCCGGCCGCGGCCTTGATGTAGCCGGCGACGACGTCGGAGCCGTTCTGGGCGACCATCCGGCCGGACGGCGGGAAGAACTCGGTGTAGTCACCGCAGGTGGTGCCGTTGACCGAGGAGCAGTAGGCGTCCCACTGGTCCTTGTGGGTGTGCTCCATCCAGCGGGTGAACTGCGCGGTGGCGCCGGAGCCGTCCGAGCGGACCACCGGGGTGATCGGCAGGTTGGGCAGCTGCTTGCCGTAGTCGGCGGTGATCTTCTGGTCGTTCCAGTTGGTGATCTTGTTGGTGAAGATGTCCACGACGGTCTGCGGGGACAGCCGCAGGTCGCGGACCTGCTTGCCGCCGACCACCAGGTTGTACATGAAGGTCGTGCCGCCCGCGGTGATCGGCACGTAGGAGAAGCCGTAGACCGGGTTCTCCCTGGTGCCCTGACCGCTGGTGCGGGCACCGGAGTTGAGGCCGGTGTCCTCGGCGCTGCGGAACGGCACGTCCGAGGCGGTGAAGTCGTCCTGCCCGTTGCTCCAGGCGGTCCGGCCGGCCGCCGAGCCCACCGGGTTGAAGCTGATCTGGATGCCCTGCGGCCCGACGTCCTGGCGCCACTGGTCGATGGCCGGGCCGGCCCAGCTGGAGCCGTCGGCGCTGAGCGCGACCGAGGCGGCGAAGGCCGGAGCGGCCTGCCCGAACAGCAGGGTGCCCGCGGCGAGCAGCAACGCGGACAGGCACGCCAGGACACGGGCCACGGAGCGCCTTGCGGCCTCCCATGACATGAGAACTCCTCTGGTACGGAGGGTGGTTGGACGTTTCATCAGCTGTTCCCGGGCAGTGCGACGGGCGGATGGGCGACGGGCGCGTGGGCAACAGGCGGATGGGCGACGGGCGCGTGGGCACCGGCTCGGGCGGCCCGGGCGGCGCTCTCGGCCCGCCGCGCCTCCCGGTCGATCCGGCGCCGCTGACCGCGCGTCAGCTCGCCCGGGCGGCGGCCGCCGAGCACCCGCGCGGTGACGAAGAGGACCAGCACCAGCGCCATCAGGGTCAGCCCCGCCGCGAAGGCGCGGGCGACCATCTCGGGGTAGGGCTGCTTGACGTAGTTCCAGACGTACAGGGGCAGCGACACCTGGTGCTCGTGGAACGGGTCGGCGTTGAACTGCGGGGTGAAGCCCGAGGTCAGCAGCACCGGCGAGGTCTCCCCGATGCCGCGCGCCACCCCGAGCACGACCGCCGTGACGAGGCCGGGCCGGGCGGTCGGCAGGACGACGTTCCACACCGTCCGCCACTGGCTGCCGCCCAGCGCGTACGAGGCCTCGCGCAGGGTGCCGGGCACCAGGCGGATGACCACCTCGGAGGCCCGGGTGACGATCGGCATCATCATCACCGTGAGGGCGAGCGAGGCCGCGAAGCCGCTCTTGTCGAAGCCGAGCGTCAGGATCACGATGCCGAGCACGAACAGCCCGGCGACGATCGACGGCAGTGCCGTCATCGCCTCCACCAGGGTCCGCACCGGCTTGGCCATCCGGCCGCCGACCTCGGACATGAAGATCGCCGCGGCGATGCCCAGCGGCACGGCGAACAGGGTGGCCAGGCCGACCTGTTCGAGCGAGCCGACGATCGCGTTCAGCGCGCCGCCGGAGGTGATCGGGGAGAGCGCGGCGGTGCGCTCCATCGACTCGGTGAAGAAGTTGAGGTGCTGGGCGGCCTCGTAGCCGCGCACCGCCAGGTAGCCGACCTGGTCGACGATGAGCGCCAGCACCAGCAGGCCGGCGCTCCACGCCACGACGGAGACCAGGCGCTCGCGCACCAGCAGCGGGCCCCACTGGAGCCGGCCGAGCGTGAAGTAGGCGGCCAGGAACAGCAGGTACCAGCAGACCAGGAAGCCGAAGGCGCCGCTGAACGGCAGCACCCGCTCGTACAGCGTCCAGTTCAGGGCCAGCGAGCCGATCGACGAGCCGGCCACGGTGAACACGTCCTCGCGGGTGACGCCGCCGAGCTTCACCCGCTTCTCCGGGCGCGGCTCCGCCGGGCCGGCCGGGGGCGCGGCGGGCCCCTGGGCGGCGGGCCCCGGGACGGCGGCGGCCGGAGGCAGGTCGAGCGTGGTCATCGGGTCGTTCCCTTCGACAGGGTCTCGGCCGGGGGCCCGGCGGGGGTGGCCGGCGGGAGTGCGGCCGGCGGGGCCGCCGGGGGTGCGGCGGGGGTCTCAGCGGGACCGGTCATGTCCGTGCGCCGCCTCAGTCGGCGGTCGAGGCCCCGGAGCGGGACCGGTTGATCACGAAGCCGGCCGCCACGTTGACCAGCAGGGTCAGCGCGAACAGCACCAGGCCGGCCGCCATCAGCGCGGAGAGCGAGAGCGCGTCCGACTCGCCGAAGCGCAGCGCGATGAGCGCCGAGATCGAGTTGGCGCCGTTCTCCAGGATGTGGCTGATGGCCTTGAAGTTCGGGGAGATGATCAGCGCGACCGCGATCGTCTCGCCCATCGCCCGGCCGAAGCCCAGCATGACCGCGCCGATCACACCGCCGCGGCCGAACGGCAGCACCACCGTGCGCACCATCCCCCACCGGGTCGAGCCGAGCGCGTAGGCGCCCTCCCGCTCGCCCTGCGGGGCCTGGGAGAAGACCTCCCGGCTGAGCGAGGTGACGATCGGGATGATCATCAGCGAGACGACGACGCCCGCGATGAACGTGGAGGAGGTGTAGGAGGTCCCGATGTCGCCGGTGCGCACCTTGAGGAAGGGGATCGTGTCCCCGAGGTGGTTGGAGAGCCAGCGGCTGAAACCGATGATCCTCGGCTGGAGGAAGAACAACCCCCACAGGCCGTAGATGATGCTCGGGATCGCCGCCATCAGGTCGACCAGCGAGACCAGCGAGGCGCGCAGCCGGACCGGCGCGTACTCGGAGATGAAGACCGCCGTGGAGAGCGCCACCGGGACGGCGATGACCAGCGCGATCACGGCGATCAGCAGACCGTTCGGCAGGACGGCGGCGATGCCGAAGGTGTGCGCGGCGGTCTGCCACTTCTGCTCGGTCAGGAAGGACCAGCCCACGGCGCGCAGCGCGTCCGAGCCGCGCAGCAGCAGGAAGAACGCGATCAGGCCCATGATCGCGAACACCGAGAGCCCGGCCACCCGCAGCACCCCGCGGAACACCCGGTCGCCGGGGGTCGCGGGGGAGGTGATGGCGCGCGGGACGTCGGTGTCGGCTCCGCGGTCGGCTCCGCGGTCGGGTCTGCCCGGGGCCCCGGCGGACGAGGCCGCAGGCTCGGCGGCGGCTGTCATGCTCTGCTCTCCGTGCTCGGGTGCGGATGGCCGGGCGGCGCCCGGACCGGACGGTGGCGCGACGTGGCGCTGGTCGCGCTCGGCGGCGCGAAATCGTTGTGGGAACGGCCGGTTGGCACGGGGCCGCGGTTCCGGTGCGTACCCATTCGGCCATCCGGAGGTGTCCGCCCTGGGTCGCACGCGTGTACGGGGCCCCAACGAGCCAGTTCGGTGCTGGAGTTGGCCGCCACCGATGGCCGGATCCTTTCCGGCCACCGGTGCGGCGACGATCAACTCGGCTTTCTTTCAAGCGGGTTGGGCCAGGTGCCGGACGGCTCGGCGGGCCGGGACGGCGGCCTCGCCGAGCCGTCAGCCGTCAGCCGTCAGCCGTCAGCCGTCAGGGGCGACGGCGCAACCGCGACCAGCCGTTGCGCAGCCCCGCCAGCGTCCGCTCCCCGGCCGGCGTCCCGCCCAGGACCAGCGCCGCCGGCCCGCCGACCAGCAGCACCAGGCCGCCGATCAGCGCGATCGGGAGCAGCAGGCGGGCGGCGCCGGAGCGGTCCGCGGCCGGTGTCCCGGCCGCGACGGGCGCGGCGCTCAGGGACTTGCCGGGCGTGCTCGGCGCGGCGCCCGGGGTCTTGCCCCCGGCGGTGGCCGCTGCGGCCGCGGCGGCGCCCCCGGTGGTCGCGGCGCCCTCCCCGAGGCCGCCGGTCGAGGCCCCGCCGAGGCCGCCACCGCTCGTGCCGTTGTCGGTCCCGGCGCTGACCGGCGTGGTGCCGCCCGCCGAGCCCGAGCCCTCCGCCGGGGTCCCCCCACTGGTCCCCCCGTCGCCGGGGGTGACGGCCGGCGGGTTCGGCGGCGCGGCCTGGTTGCCGGGCAGCTTGGCGTCCTGGGCCTCCACGTGGGTGGCGGCGTCGGCCGCCTGGGCCCGCTGCGCGCTGGTGAGCGCCAGGAAGCCCGGCGCCAGGTGGCCCGGCTCGTTGCCGTAGACCTGGCCGCTGCTCGTGGTGGTCCGCAGGAACGTGGTGATCGCGGCGGCCTTGTCGGCCGGGACGCCCTGGGTGGGCACCATCGCGTACTGCACGGTGGTCAGCGGGTAGGCCCGCTGGTCGCGCGAGTACGCCGTGTCGGCGGTCCCGTACGGCAGCGACTGCACGCCCGTCGAGGCGTCGACGGTCATGTCGGCGACGGAGGCCTGGAAGCCGGTGGTCCCCGGGGAGACGAAGGCGCCGGCCGGGTTGAGCAGCTGGGCCTCGGGGAGGGAGTAGGCCTTGGCCTGGCCGGTGTCCATGATCGAGAAGAGCGTCCGGGTGCCCGGCTCCATCGGCACGCACGCGTCGTGTCCACCCGACCCGTTGAGGCTGGCCTGGATGCAACTGGGCTTGTTCTGCAGGGTCTTGCGGACCACGTCACCGAGCCCCGAGGTGACCGGGTTCCACTCGAACTCGCGCCAGTGCTTCTCCTCGTTCGTGGGTTCGGGCTTGTCGATCCCGGAGGAGTCCTGCCGGATGAAGGTGTCGACCGGGTACCCGGAGAACGCCGGCCGCAGGTAGTAGGTGTCGACGTGCATCCCCCACGGGTCGGGCTCGCCGTCCAGGAACCGTGCGGCGTCCGGGTCGGCGGCGATCCACGAGGTCAGCTGGTAGACGAGGTCCGTTGTCCCGCCCACGACGGTCGGGGCGAACTCGTTGACGTTGCAGAACTTCGGCCACTTGAGTCCGGAGGAGTCGGGCAGCGGGTTCAGCGCCAGGAACTCCGGGTCCGCGAAGATGCACGTCGGATTGCCCTTCACCGAGTCGACGAGACCCTTCGGCGAGTAGGACTGGGTGAGCAGCTTCGCCACCAGTCGGGCGTTGAGCTTCATGTCCCTGATCTGCCGCCCGGTGGTCTGGTCGTCGACCAGGAACACCACCGAGACGCCCGAGGTCGCCAGCGGCGCGTAGACGTACGGCCGGGCCGGGGTCGCCGTGTCCGGACGCGCCGTCAGGGCCACGTCCGTCGTCCCGGCGAGGAAACGGCTGCGGGCCTGCGGCTCACCGCTGGCGGAGAGGTACTGGAACGAGAGCGGCGAGTTCCCGATGCACAGGCCGGCCCGCCACTTCTGCACCGCCCGGTTGGCCATCTCCAGCCCCTCGGACACGAACGCGGGCGCCTGCGAGTCACAGGCGGCGGGCGTCGGCGCGAACGAGAGCGGGATCACCTTGGCGTTCTGCCAGGCGCACTGCTCGCCGCTCGACATGCCGTTCATGGCGACGCGGTTGAACACCGCGTCGGCCGCGGTGGTCCGGGACCGCTGCTTGTCGATGGTGTGGTTCGTGCAGTCGACCGCGCGGGCCGCGTTGCTTGCCCCGAGGCTGTCCCCGCCGTAGTTGGCCTCCACCACCAGGGAGCACGCGTGGGTGGCGTCGCAGCCCAGGGTCGGGCTCTGGTCCGAGGTGTACAGCTGGACGTCCGCGGCTCCGGAGCCGTCCGGGCCGGTCGGTGCGATCACCATGTTGCTCGGGAAGTCGGGTGCCGTCACCTTGGGGGCCACCTGCTGGAAGCCGGCCGTCGCATCCCCTCCGTACAGCGAGCTGTCGTAGCAGTCGGTGATGCTCGGCTTCTCACCGCGGCACTCGTAGATGCGGACGGCGTAATAGGTGGTGGCGTCCGAGCGGTGCGCGGTCGGCCTCGGGTTCCCGACGCCGTCCACGGTCGGGGTGAAGCCGCTCCAGGAGACCTGGACCACCTGGTTGGTGAGGTCCTTCGTCTGCGAGACGGTGATGCTCCCGGGCTTGCCGGGCGTTGCGGGGTTCTTCGGGTCGAACAGGTTCGGCCCCGGGACGGTCTTGGTGGAGGACTCCGCCACCGCCTGCGGCCCGATGCCCAGGCCGATCGGCACCACCCCGAGGGCCACCACCACCGACCACACCAGCGCAGCCGCCGGAAGGCGGCGGCGCCACCACCCCGGATCCCTCCGGTCGGGCAGTCGGACTCTCATGGCGGGCACCTCCGTGCGAATCCGCGCCGCCCAAGACACGGCGCAAAGGGAATCGGGCATGCCGACGGCCGGGCACCCCCAGTACCCACCATTCGGCCAGCCGGACGTGTCCGGATCCGGTCGACAGGATGTACGAGAACACAACGCGGCGCCCCTGGAACGGAGTTGGCCACTCCCCTTGCACGCGAACGGGCCCGCGCCTGAGCGCGGGCCCGCCGATCACCCGATGTCCGTACGGAGCGCCGGGATCAGCTGCCGGGGGTGTAGGACAGCGCGAGCGAGCCCACCGACTGGCCGCCCGTGAAGTACGTGGTGTTCAGCGCGGTGTCGAGGTACTGCGCCGCGGCGGCGTCCACCTGGAGGCTGGAGGCCGACAGGGTCTGGGTCGTGCCCGTGACGCCCCGCTGGGTGAAGCCACGCGGGTCCAGCAGCGGAACCGGCGCGGTGCCACCGACCGGGACACCCGAGATGTTCCAGGCCCGGACGCCGAAGTCGAGCTGCTTGAAGGCCACGTTCTTGCCGTTGTTGAGGTTCACGAACAGCAGTCCGCCGCCGAACTGCACGTGACCGTTGAACGCCGGGATGTTCGCGACACCACCGGTGACCGGGAGGGTCGTGGTGAGGACGTTGTTGGTGTCGTCCGCCGTGGCCGACGGCAGCGGGATGACGATGATGCCGTTGAGCGCGGTGTTGGCCAGGAACTGCTGATCGACGGTGATCACCGCACTGCCGGTGGGCGCGGTGGTCGTGGCGACGGTGCCGTCGGCCACGGCCACGCCGGCGAAGCCGGTGACCCCGAGGACCACGGCTGCTCCGGTGGCTGCGATGCGGGCGCCGATTCTTGCCATGTTGAACTCCCTGGGAGAGGTGGAGTGGTGCTGTTGTGACAGGTGGTCAGGAGTGGCGAGCGCTGCCGCAGGCTGAGGACTGCGGGTCCCGCGAGGAACGGGCGAAGTCCACGGTGGCGCTGGTGTCGGCGTTCAACGCCCGGATGCCGTCGTCCGAACCCACCGGACGCTGGATCGGCGTACCTCCGGTCTTCGGGACGAACGGCGAGGGACCGGCCGCGTCGTAGCTGTACAGACGCGGTGTGGTCGTGTCCGAACTCGGCAGGGTCGCGTTGTAGTCGGCCGAGAACTGGTTCAGCACCACCTGCGAGGTGGCGTCCCCCACTCCGACCAGGTCACGTGCGGCCGGCAGCGTCGGCCCTCCCGGGTCCGCCACGGCCGAGGCGGCGGAGACCGACGTCGCCAGCACGGCGGCGGCGAGCAGCAGCTTCGAGGTCCTGCGCACGGTTCTCCGGCTCCTTCCGTCGGTGGTGCGATGGCCGGCGGGCCCCGGGCCCCCCCCCCGGGCCGCCCGGGGGGGGGGGGGGGGGCCGCTCCACCGATCCGCATCGGGATCACGAAGCAGTCGCCTCCGGGGCTGCGTCGTCGTCACCGGGCGCAGGGGAACAGTCCCACTCAGCCCAGACCTGCCCGGTCTCGCGGTAGCTGGCCAGGGCCTCTACGTCGACCGTGCCCGTGGCGTCGGTGAACCAGATCTGCGGCAGGGGCCCGTACGCCTCCTCGTAGGCGGTGGTCCAGGAGATGAAGCCCTGGCCCTTGACCGGGGAGTGCCCCAGAACGCGACCGGCGTGGTGGGCGGCGAAGGCCGCGTGCCCCGCCGGGTCCTCCAGTAGCTGGTGCCACACTGCGTCGATCGCGGTGGAGAACATCTGAGGAGCAGCCCGCCCGGCGCCGAGGAGCCGGCCGGCGATGGCGAAGAACTTGCCCAACTCCGCGAGTTCGGTGGTGGGGTGCGTGGGGGACTGGAGGGCACGGGACATGGAGGTCTCCTTGCGGTCGTCGGTGCTCCGAGAGGCGGAACACCAATGACGCTAAGGACCGATGACAGACTGACACAAAGCAGTTGCGAGGAGTTGCGACCCGATCAGCCGATGGACTCAAGGGTGGAGGCGATGAGCGTGCGGGCTTTGGCGCCGTACACGGCCATCTGGGACAGCTCGTTGAACACTTGGTCGTACATCGCGACCTCGTGTGGCTGGGTGAGGCGCAGATGGCCCGAGACGAGTTCGACCGAGGTCTGGAGGTCGTCGAACATGTAGAAGTCTTCGGCCGGTGAACGGAGTCGGCCCTGCCGGAAGGGGAGTACGCCGATGCTCACGCGGGCCAGGCCGCTCACGGCGATGAGGTGTCGGAGTTGAGCCCGCATGGTCTCCGCATCACAGACGCTGCTGTGGAGCACCGACTCCTCGAGGAGCAGGGCGAAGGTCTGACTGCCGGAGAACAGCATCCGCTGGCGTTTCATGCGGGCTTCCACCGCCTCGGCGACATCGTCGATCGACACCCGGGATCGTTGGACGGCTCGTAGGACTGCAGTGGTGTACTCGCGGGTCTGGACCATGCCCGGGACAACCCGGCTCGCGTAGACGCGGAAGGCGCGGGTGCGCTGGTAGAGGTCGTGGACGGACTCCTGTGCCTGACGCAGCCCGGAGCGCTCCATCCGACGCCAGTCCACATACATGGTGTCCACCGCGCGGGCGGACATGATGAGAGCCTCTGCTTCGTCCTCGGCGCCGCACGCCGCGCACCAGGAACGGATGTCGCTCTCGGAAGGAGCGGCCAGCCCGGCCTGGAGTCGCGAGGTCTTGGACTTGTGCCAGCCGCAGCGTTCGGAAAGTTCGGCGCCAGTGAGACCGGCGTTCTTGCGGATCTCCTGGAGCCGGGCGGCGAAGACCTTCCGAGCCGCGACGACGCTGGACGACGGTGAGTAGGACATTCGGCGGCGAGATCCGGGGGAGCCCCTGTGGAGGTCAGACGGTGTACTTCTCGTGCGGGACGGCCCGGGTCCACACCGCCTCGAAGGCGTCCGAGCAAAGCTTCACTGCCGCCTCGTCCTCGGTGATCTCGCCCCCCAACGAGTCGCCGTCGCCGGAGAAGTGCCCCCATCGGACGATCCGGTCGTCGAACAGCCAGAAGTCATTGCCCGGGAGCGCGATGGTCGAGGCCTTGCGCCTCGGTAGCCAGCGCACCTGCTCACCAGCGCGGAGGTTCGGGAATGTGACGTCGTACTCGTACCTGATGTACTCGCTCACCGGCTCGGAGACGATGCGTGCCCGGCGGATCTCCACACCACGGGCGACGGTGTCGGCGATCACGTCCAACCACGGCCTCCACCAGGAGGCCCGGTCGTCCGGGTCCAGGCGGTGGCTGGCCCGCCACGCGTGGAGGGCCGGATCGTCCTGCATGTAGCCGTCGCGCATCTCCAGATGGACTGCTGAGCGCTGGGTGTTCCTCAGCAGCTCATCGATCTTCGGAACGCTCTGCGACATCACATGCCTCCCTCAACGCCCGCACCATTCGGGCGGGGACGCGCACGACTGCCTCGTGGTCGGGGATGCTACCCGTTGTCAGGCACTCGATTTCGGTGTCCTCGTCGATCTTCCAGCCCTGGATGACAAGGTCGGAGGTCGCCTCGTCGACCCACACGGTCGGGGAGTCACCGTCCGGGCTGTTGGGGTCCTTGGCGATGAATCGCAGCGACATATTGCCCTCCCGCGGTTACGAGTTGCGAGTTGCTGCACACGCTCGGTGTCGGTGTCCATGGTGGCGCGGGAGGGACGGTGATGTCAGGCGTTCGGGCAGGTTCCTCAGGTCAGCCGGAACTCCTGGTGGGGGACGGCACGTGCCCAGACGGCCTCGAAAGCCGAGGCGCAGAGGCTCACGGCTTGCGGGGCGAGGGTGACTTCGTCGTCGACGAAGTCGCCCTCGCCACTGAAATGGTGGACCAAGAGGTGCTGCCCGTCGATGAGCCAGAAGTCGTTGCCGGGGAGTGCCAGGTCGGTCGCCTGTCGATGGGGAAGCCATCTGACCTGCTCGCCGGAAGCGATGTTGCGGAACGTGATCTCATGCTCGAACCGGATGTACTCGCTTGCCGGTTCGGAGATGATGCGGGCGCGTCGTACGTCGATGCCGCGAGTGGTGGTCTCCTCGATCAGCTGCAACCAAGGGCTCCACCAGGACGCCTGGTCGGCCGGATCGTCCCGTTGCCCGCTGAGCCAGCGGAGGAACAAGGGGTCGTCGCGCATGTATCCGTCGCGCATCTCCAGGTGGAGCGCCGAGCGGGTGCAGTTCCGCAGCAGGTCCTCAAGCGTGGGGGCTGACGCCACCGCTCACCTCCGGGAAGAACTGCGTTATGTGCTTGGGTAATTCGATCACGGCTTCATGCTCGGGGACGTCCATCTGCGCGCCCCGGCCCACCGCGGGTTTCGGGGCGGCCCCGCCCCCGCGGCGGGGCCCCGCCCGGGGTGATTCAGGGGGTGGCGGGGAAGTCGTCGGAGCGGATGCCGGCGATGAAGGACTGCCACCCGTCGGGGGAGAAGGCGAGCGCCGGGCCGTGGGGGTCCTTGCTGTCGCGGACCGGGACGATGTCCGTGATGGCATCGGCTACTTCGACGCAGTCGTCGTTGGGGTTGCTGGCGCTCGCCTTCCTCCACTGGATGGGGAGCGCGGAGGCGACAGGGAAATGGGTCACTTGAGCGTGTCTCTCTTCTGTGCGATGAGGCTACGAGACTGGTCGAGGTCCAAGGCGGTTGCCATGATCTCGTCGAATGCCGCTCGATAGATATCGACTTGGCCCGGGTCTTCAACCCAATCGCTGCTGAGCATGCCGCTGAGCAGAACGAGGTCAAGATCTCGTTGCCGGAACTCCAGGAGTGCGAACGAGCCGGTCATGCCAGGGTGCGGCGGAGCCATGGATGGCATGATCTGAATTCTGATGTTGGGGAGCTGACTGAACTGCAGCAGCTTGTCCAACTGGTCTGTCATGACGCCTGGGGCGGCGCCCATGGTCAGGGCTGCCTCGTGGATCACGGCCCACAGTTTCAGTGGGTTCTCGGACCGCGTGAGGACGGATTGCCGGTTGATCCGGACTTCCACCCGCTCTTCGACGCTGGGCTTGTTTATCACGCCGCTGGCGATGATGGCGTGGGCGTACTGACGGGTCTGGAGGAGGCCCGGGATGTAGGCGGATTGGTACGACTTGTTGCCAACGGCCGTTTCTTCGAGCCGGATCAAGTCCGTGTAGAGCGGGTTCAGTTGCTCGTAGCCCGCCATCCAGCCCGGGCGGCGCTTGTCCCGGAGGATCTCGACGAGGACCTCCTTGAGCTCCTCGTCGCACTCGTAGAAGTCGAGCAGGGCGCGGACGACATCCGGCTTGAGCTGGACCCGGGCGTTCTCGTACCGGCTGAGCTTCACCAGGTTGATGCCGTCGACCTGGGCGGCGACCTCTTCGGCGGAGAGGCTCTTCAACTCGCGAAGCCTTCTCAGCTCGGCGGCGATGCGTCGGTACCGCACTGCTGGCACTGCGACTGCCATCTACGTAACCCCTCCATGACGTTCAAGGACCAGTGTGCATGCGAGTGGTGACGGTTCGCCACCATCGGCAACAGCCTAGAGGGCGCACCTAGCCGTCAGATCTGAAAGTTTTCATATTTCATCGACTTGCCTTGCGATCATTCGCGGCGATGCTCCATGCTGTGCGTGACGAAGCGCTGCCTGTGCGTGACATGCATGGCGTAAGGCTGTAGCGCACCCTCGTGAGGCGCTTCGTGCTGGACGCCTACGGGCGGCCGTCGTGGTCGCCCGGCCTTCTCCACTCATGTCATGTGCCTGGAAGGTGACTTCGCCATGTCTCGAACCTCCTCCACCATCTGGCTCCCGCGCAGCCGCCGCTCGCCCGCGATGGCCCGCCAGCGGCTCGCCGCTCTCCTCTCCTCCACCCCGCACGGCGAGTGCTTCCTCGACTCCGGGCTCGTCATCACCACCGAGTTCGTGACCAACGCCGTCCTGCACGGCACCCCGATCGGCCACCTCATCTACTTCGCCGTCGACGTCGACCCCACCCGCCTCCGTATCGAGGTCCACGACGCCCGGGGTGACCGCGTCCCTTCCCTCTCCTCGCCCGGTCTCGACGGCGAGACCGGGCGAGGCCTCCAGCTCGTCGACTCCCTCGCCAAGCGCTGGGGCTGCTGCCCGCGCCGGCCCATCGGCAAGATCGTGTGGGGCGAGGTGGCCGCGTGATCGACCGGCTCCGCGACTTCTGGTTCCAGTACTGCTCCCGCGCCCCCGTCGCCCGACTCCTCCGGGCTGAACGTCGGCGACTCGACGTGGAGCTGGCCCGCCGGATGCCCGGTGCCGCTGCTGCCGTCCGCCGACAGTTGCTCGCGGCGATCGGGGGCGCCGAATCCTCCTGATCGGCCCAGCCTCTCGCGTGTTACGTTTGAACGCGTTCAAAGGAGGGGTGGAGGCATGGCCGTGGTGCCCACGAGTGCGCGGTGGTTGGCCGGGGTGGCAAGCGCGGTGCCCCTGGTGCCGTTGGTGCTCATCGCGCCGACGTGTGGGGCCAGCCTGCGGCTCTTCCTCTCCGCCGTCGGGCTGCTGAGCGGCGCCGTCTGTGCCGTGCCGGTCTTCTACCGGCGCCAGGACCGGTTCCGTGTCGCGTGCGCGGCGGCCGGATTCACGGTGGCCGCCGTGTGGGTGCCGCTGCTGATCATCGGCCTCCTGGCCGCGCTCGCCCTGGGCGGCTGGGCCTGGTTCCTGGCGTTCCTGCTCATGCCGGTAGCGGCGATCAGCGTGCTGATCGCCGCCTTCCAGCGGGCACGGGGGCTGGAGCACGGCCAGGCGGCGGTCGCCCTCGGCGGGCTCGCCGCAGCGGTCTCGGTGGCCGGCTGGTTCGCTCTGGTCCTTTAGCGGGCAGCGCCTTTTAATGACTGCCCGGTCGGGCGTGACATGGGTACCGTCGACCCGTGATCGATCATGGAATCGCCCTTCCTCGCTTCCGGCTCCACGTCGTGCCCGCCGTGGTCTCGCTGGCCAGCCCGACCTGGCAGCGGGAAGTGTGGCTCGACCGTGGGCAGTTCGAGGACCTTGACCACGTCGTGCACGTGCTTTTCGACGACCTCTGCGACGCGGACGAACCCGAGCGCCATCTCGGCCTGAGCCTGCGCACCGAGGAGGAGGTCGCGCTGATGGCCCGGCTCGGCGCCGCGTACGGCCTGGTGCAGGACGCGGTCGGAGCCCAGGCCCCGGACGAGGCCTTCCTCGACGCCCCCGGCTGGCCCGACGTGGTCTCGGCGGCGGCCCGGTTGGCTCAGGTGATGCTGGGCAACGACTACTTGGCGCTGGCGAACCTCCACGAGGCCGGTCACACCTGGCCGCCCGGCACTGGGCAGGTGCCGGGCGGCACTTCCTAGGGTCGGTCAGTACGGGATCGGGCGGTTCTCCCGGACCCACAGCTGTTCGGCCTCGCTGTTGGACGGGGGCGGGGAGATCCCGTCCATCATCCACAGGTCGCGGGGCGTCTCGTCGACGTGGAACTCGCAGTACAGGCCGCGATCGGTGGTGTGGGGCGCGAGGACGGCGGCGAGCGCCTCCCGGGTGCGCTTGCGCAGGTCGGGGTCCTCGGTGTGGCGGGCGATGTGCTCGACCACGATCCGTACCGCGTCCTGGGTGGGCTGGTCGCCGACGTGGAAGTCGTCGGCGCCGATCTCGTGGAACAGCGTCATCACGTAGAACTTCGGCAGCCCGAAGCGGGTGTAGATGCCGGTGATGTCGGCGGCCATCCGCTGCTTCTGCTCGGGGCTGTAGGTGCCGCGGGGGTGGTAGACGTGCCACAGGGGCATGGGTGTTCTCCTCAGCGGTGTCGGGGCGGGGTCAGCGGCGGAAGGGGACGGTCAGGCCCTCCACCGGCCCGGCGAGTGCGGCCTTGAATGACCGGGAGACGTCGTCGACGAGCACCTCGCGGTCGCCGCGCTCGACGCCGTCCAGCACGATGCGGGCCACCTCGGCGGCCGGCAGCTTGTCGACGGGCAGAGCCGCCACCATCTCGGTGTCGGCGAAGCCCAGGTGCACGCCGATGACCTGGGTGTGCTGGGCGGCGAGTTCCAGGCGCAGGGAGTTGGTCAGCGACCACAGGGCCGCCTTGGAGGCGCCGTACGCGCCCGCGCCCGCGCCCCAGGACAGCGCGGAGTGGATGTCGACGAGTGCCCCGCCGCCGCGGGCGGCCAGGACGGGGGCGAAGGCGCGGGCGATGCGCAGCGGGCCGAGGACGTTGGTGTCGAAGGTGTCCTGGACGTGCCGCAGGTCGGTCGCCAGCAGGGCGCCGGGGTGCAGGACGCCGGCGTTGTTGAAGACGATGTCGACGTCCTGGGCCCGCTCGGCGAGGGAGGCCACCGAGGCGTCGTCGGTGACGTCCAGGGCGAGGACCTCCACCCGGGCGTCCTCGCTGGGGACGGGGGTGCGGGCGGTGGCGTAGACCTTCGTCGCGCCGCGGGCCAGCAGTTCCCCGACGAATGCCCGGCCGAGGCCGCGGAGGCCTCCGGTGACCAGGGCGGTGGAGCCTTCGATCACGGTCATGTGCGTGTTCCTCGCTCTCGGAAGGGTGGTGCCCCGTCGCCGGGGCTCCCCACTGGTTTTAGATTATGGCCATCATCTAAAATGGGCAAGGGAGGCCCGGATGGGAGAGTGGGACCGCCACCGGGAGCACCACCGGGGGCCGCCGGGACACCACCACAGGACGACGAAGGGAGCGCGGACATGCCCCGCGTCTCACGCGCCGAGGCCGAACGCCACCGTCAGGAGGTCATCGACCACACCGCCAGGCTGATCCGGGAGAAGGGCTCCGAGCAGGTCAGCGTCCCCCAGGCGATGGCCGCGGCCGGGCTCACCCACGGCGGCTTCTACCGGCACTTCTCTTCCAAGGACGACCTCGTCGCCCAGGCCCTCACCGCCGCCTTCGCCGAACGCCGCGAGGCCATGGACGCGCTGGCGGACCCTGGTGCGGACGACGACCCCTCGGACGAGCGGCGCACCCCCCGCGCCGAGTTCCTCGCCCGCTACCTCTCCGTCCTCCACCGCGACCACCCCGGCCAGGGCTGCGCCGCCGCCGCCCTGGCCGCCGACGCGGCCCGCGCCGAACCCGGCGCCCCGCTGCGCACCGCCTTCACGGCCGGACTGCGCGACCTGGTCGACGGCTTCCAGCAACTGCCCGACCCGGCCGGGCGCGAGGCGGCGCTCGCCGACCTGTCGACGATGGTCGGCGCGCTGATGCTCGCCCGGGCGAGCGACGATCCGGGCCTGTCCGCCGAGCTCCTTGCCGCGGCTCGGCACCGCCTGACCGTGACGGGTGAGGGCGCACCGCGGGCGTAGGGCGGGGGCCTGCCCGGGGATCGGCCCGTGCACGAGAAGTCGGCCAGGTCGACTTCTCGTGCGCCGTGCGCCGTGCGCCGTGCACCGCCCGCCCGCCGTCCGGCTCAGCCCCCACTGTCCGGCTCAGCCCGCGAAGCGCTCCCGCAGGGCGGCCAGTCCGGCGGTGAAGACGCCGTGCACGCGCTCGGTGGACTCCTTGCGGTGCTCCGCCTCGATGTCGTACGTGACGCTCCACTCCACGAAGCTGGTGTTCAGCTCGGTCACCGGGGTGACCCGCAGGGTGGCGCGGTAGCGGTCGAAGTGGAAGGTGCCGTCGGGGAAGCTGTAGGTGTAGGCGCGGGCCTCGTCGTCGTAGGCGACCAGCATCTCGTTCAGGACGACGCCGTCGAACTCGAAGACCCGGACCGCGCCGATCGCGTTGCCCGTCAGCGCGTTGCCGAGCCGGCTCGTCGGCAGGTGGGGGTGCCACTCGCCGAGGGCGTGGAAGTCCCCGATCAGGTCCCAGACCCGCTCGGCCGGGGCCTCTACCACTGTGCTGACCGTCATGCCCGCCATGGCCGTCGCCGCCTCTCGTCCGCTGTTCCCGTTGGCAGGGAACCATCCTGGGGGTGCGTCGGCTGCGGGCGCCAGAGGGCGTGCCGTGATCAGCGGTGGGCCAGTCGGCGCAGCAGTCGTACGGGGGCGCTCCACCGTGCCGGGGAGTCCACGGCGCCGCCGCAGGCGCGGACGGCCCGGTCGAGGGAGTCCTCCAGCAGGGCGTCGTGCAGCCAGCGGAAGGCCAGCGGCCAGGCCAGCCGGCTCGGGCCGTGCAGCCGCATCGCGATGGTGTGGCGCAGCAGTGCGCCGCCGTTCGCGGGCTGGACGGTGAACTCGTGGAACCCGTCGAACCCGCGGGGCCCGCTGAACCGGAACCGCACCCACCGGCCCGGCTGGTACCCGACGACCCGGTAGCGGACCGGTCCGTGCCCGCCGTCGGCGCCGACCGCGAGCGGGCCGTCGAGCTGCAGCGGGGGCCAGTCGGAGCCGGGCCAGAGCCGGTCGTCCGGGCCGGCGAGGCCGTCGAGGAGTGCGCCGACCGTCGACTCCGGTGCCGGGATGGTGCGTTCGTGGATGTTGAGCACGGCCACAGTGGATCCTCCTAGTTTTGGATGGGTCCCTCCAATTGAATTGGAGAGTACTCTCCATTCCATGCCCAGGCCACCCCGCCATGACGAAGCCACCCTCCTCGACGCCGCCGTCCGCCTCGCGGCCGTCGGCGGACCGGCCGCCGTCACCATGTCCGCCGTGGCCCGCGAGAGCGGTGCGCCCAACGGCTCCGTCTACCACCGCTTCCCCCAACGCTCCGCCCTGCTGGCCGAGTTGTGGCTGCGCACGCTGGGGGAGTTCCACGACACCTACCTGCCGGTCCTCACCGGGCAGGCCGGGCAGGCCGAGCAGGCCGAGCCGCGGCTCGTCGCCGGCGCGGCCGCCCGGCAGGTCGTCGCCTGGAGCCGGGCGCACCGGGAGCGGGCCGTCGTCCTGCTGCACGGCGCGGAGGCCTTCGGCCGGGCCGAGTGGCCGCAGGAGCAGGCGCGGCGCGAACGGCAGGCCGGGCGGCGGGTGCGGCAGGCGGTGGAGGGGCTCGCCGAGCGGCTCGGCGCCGTGACGCCGCTGGACCTCGACCGGGTCACCCTCGCCGTCGTCGGCCTGCCGCTCGCCGTCGTCCGGCCGCATCTGCACGCGGGCACCCCGCTGCCCGCGCACGCGGAGGAACTGGCCGAGCGCGGCGCCGTCGACCTGCTGGGCGCAGTCGGGTCATAGGACCGAGTCGGGCGGCCGGGGCGGGGCCGTAGGATCGGCGATCATGGAACCCCGTACCGGACCGATCGCCGTTCCGCCCGGCCGCGTCACGCTCTCCGACCGCCGCACCCAGCGGAGTTGGAGCGTCGAGGTGGCCCCCTTCGAGCTGGCGCCCTGTCCGGTCACCCGCGAGGAGTACGAGGGCCTCACCGGCGACCGCCGCCCCGCGCACAGCGTCTCCTGGCTCGACGCCGTCCGGTACTGCAACGAGCTGTCCCGGCGCGAGGGCCTCGCACCCGCCTATCGGATCGACGGCGAGGACGTCGCCTGGGACCGCACCGCCGACGGCCACCGGCTGCCCACCGAGGCCGAATGGGAGCACGCCTGCCGCGCCGGAACCGACGGGCCGCGCTACGGCCCGCTGGACGAGATCGCCTGGCACCGCGGCAACTCCGGCGAACGCCCGCACCCGGTCGGCGAGCTGCGGCCCAACGCCTACGGGCTGTACGACCTGCTCGGCAACGTGTGGGAGTGGTGCTGGGACTTCTACGACCCCGAGGTGTACGGCAGTTACCGCGTGCTGCGCGGCGGCGGCTGGTTCGACGAGCACTGGAGCTGCCGCGCCTCCGTCCGCCGCCGCAGCCACCCGACCCTGCGGATCGACGACGTCGGCTTCCGGCTCGCCCGGTCCGCCTCCACCGCTTCCCCGGCCACCTCGGCCTGAGGAACAGTCAAACGATCTCCGTCGTTGGTGGCGGCATGGACCCAGAGAAGATCTTCCTCCGCCCGATAGCCGAAGCCGACCTCACCGCCCTGGGCGGGATGCTGAACGACCCCGAGGCCCTGGGCGAGTTCCAGTGGTACGGCTGGGCGGATCCGGAGCGTTTCCGCCGCCGCTGGGCCGAGCACGGGCTGCTGAGCGAGGAGCAGTCGATCTTCGCCGTCGCCACCGAGGGCGAGTTCCTCGGCTTCGTCGCCGCCACCCGGAAGGCGGCGCGGCCGGCCACCCCGTACTGGAGCATCGGTGCGCAGCTGATGCTGCGGGCGCGGGGCCGGGGCATCGGCACCCGGGCCCAACGCCTGCTGGTGGACTACCTGTTCGCGCACACCACGGCGGTACGGCTGGAGGCGGACACCGAGGCCGGCAACCTCGCCGAGCAGCGCGTCCTGGAGAAGCTGGGCTTCACCCGCGAGGGTGTTCACCGGTCGATGGTCTTCCGGGCCGGGGAGTGGCGCGACATGGTCTACTACAGCCTGCTGCGCACGGACCCCCGCCCTTAGGCGGTCCCGAACCACTCCTCGGCGAGGTCGTCCAGCGTCCGCGCCGAGGGCTTCAACTCCCTCAGGTACCACGGCAGGTTGCTGTACGCGTGCAGCAGTGTGTACGCCATCAGCAGGCGCGGCTCGAAGGGGCGGCCGTAGGCGGTGAGCAGTCGCCCGAGCAGCTGCGGGTCGGCGTGGGTGGTGAACAGGCCCACGGCGACCAGGTCGTAGGCCGGGTCGCCGACCATCGCGGGCTCGAAGTCGATCAGGCCGGTGAGCCGCCAGCCGTCGGCCGGGGCGGTGATCAGGTGCTCGCGCATGAACTCGGTGTGCAGCAGGGCGCGTTGCGGGGTTGCCGGGAGCGGGGCGGTGGCCAGGAAGTCCGGGATCTGCTCCAGCCAGGCCTCCGGCAGGCCGTGGCCGCGCTGGCGGGCGAGGGCGCCCGCGCGCTGGCGGGCCAGGAAGGCCGGCCAGTCGCCGGGCGGGAGGGCGTCGGGCGGGAGGGCGTCGGCGAGCGGCTCCGCGTCCAGGGCGTGCAGGGCGGCGAGCGCCTCGCCGCAGTCGCGGGCGATCCGCTCGCGTGCGCCCTGCGGGACGCGCGGCCAGGCCGGGGCCAGGCCCTCGCCGTGCAGGCGGGACATCAGGACGTAGCGCCAGCCGTTGACGTACTCGCCGGCCGCCCGGAGCGCGGGGGTGGGGACGGGGAGCCTGCCTTCCAGGAAGGCCAGGACGCGCTCCTCGGTCAGTGCCTCCCGGGCGGAGGGCGCCGGGAACAGCTTGAGCACGTGCTCGGTGCCCACCGCGTAGACCGGGACGGAGCCCTCCGCGAAGCGCTCCAGCGCCGCCCCGCGGACGCCCAGTCGCGCGCACAGCGCCTCGGCGCCCGGGCGCATCACCGCCTCGTCGGGGAGGACCGCGTCCCCCTGCTCGTCCGTCTCCACCAGGGGCAGCATGCCCGCACCGTAGGCATGCCAACGGCCCGCCGGCAAAGGCTTTTCAGCACCCCGGGCCCTCCGTGCGCCGCTCCCGGGGGCCGCAGCCGTCCGGGAGGCCCGGCGGGGTGGGCTCCGGTCCGCTGCCCGGGTCGCGGGTGAGCAGGTAGCGGGCGCCGGGGCCGGCCTCGGCGGCGCGGTCGTCGGCGTTGTACAGGGCGCAGCGGGTCAGCGAGAGGCAGCCGCAGCCGATGCAGCCGGTGAGCTTGGCCTTGAGCCGTTCGAGTTCGGCGATCTGTTCGTCGATCCGGCCCCGCCAGGACTCGGCGACGACGTCCCACTCGGTGCCGCTGGGGGCGGGGCGTTCGGGCAGCCGGTCGAGGGCGACCCTGGCCTCGTCCAGGGAGAGGCCGACCCGCTGGGCGGCCCGGACGAAGGCGACCCGACGCAGCGTGCCGCGCGGGTAGCGGCGCTGGCCGCCGGCGGTGCGGGTGGCGTGGATCAGGCCGAGGCTCTCGTAGTAGCGCAGCGCGGAGTGGGCCAGCCCGCTGCGGGCGACCAGCTGGCCGATGGTGAGCAGGTCGCCGGGGCGCGGGGCGGCGGTGCGGGCGCTGCCGGGTATCGCGGTCATGGGCACTCACCTTTGATCTTCCGGGATGTTCCGGCCTTCAGGGCGGGGAGGAATGGGGGCTTGGCTCGCGGAGCCACGAAGCGGCGCAGTGATCTTCGGGCGTTCTGGCGTGGGTCGTTGTCGGTGGCTGTCGTTAGGTTGGTGTTGTGCATCTTCGGTACTCCTATCGCGTCTACCCGACGGCAAGTCAGCGTGCTTTGCTGGCGAGGACGTTCGGGTGTGCTCGGGTGGTGTACAACGATGCTCTCGCGGTGCGGATGGAAGCCCGTAAGGGCGGCCTGCCTTACCCCAAGAGCGCCGACTTGCAGAAGCGGGTCATCACGGCGGCGAAGAAGACTCCCGAACGCGCGTGGCTGGCCTCGGTGGGGGTGGATCCGCTGATCCAGTCCCTGCGGGATCTGGACACGGCTTACCGGAACTTCTTCGACTCGGTGTCCGGCAAGCGGCAGGGGCGATCGGTCGGTCTGCCCCGGTTCAAGTCGAAGCGAGATGCCCGGCAGTCGCTCCGGTTCACCCGCAACGGGTTCCGTGTGCGGGGCAACGGGAAGCTGAACCTGGCGAAGATTGGCGATGTGCGGGTGAAGTGGTCGCGGGAGCTGCCCTCTGGCCCGTCGTCCGTGACGATTGTGCTGGACCCGTCCGGGCGGTACCACGCCAGTTTCGTCGTGGACGTCGAACCCGAGTACCTGCCCGAGGTCGATGCCGAGGTCGGCATCGACCTCGGGCTGACCACCTACGCCGTCCTCTCCGACGGCAGCGTGATCGACAACCCCCGCTTCCTCCGCAAGGCCGAGAAGAAGCTCAGGGCCGCGCAGCGGGAATTGTCCCGCAAGGCCAAGGGCAGCAGGAACCGGGCCAAAGCCCGCAGGAAGGTCGCCAGGGCGCACGCCAAAGTGGCCGACACCCGCATGGACTGGCTGCACAAACAGACCACCAGGATCATCCGCGAAACCCAAGCGGCGTACCTGGAAGACCTGAACGTGCGCGGCCTGGCCCGAGGCCGCCTGGCCAAGTCCGTCCACGACGCCGGATGGGCCACCTTCCGGCGCCTCCTCGAAGAGAAAGCAGCCCGGTACGGACGCCATGTCGGCACTGTCCACCGTGCGTTCCCCTCCTCCCAGCTCTGCTCGGAGTGCGGGCACCGCGACGGACCCAAACCGCTCGCGGTCCGCGAGTGGGCCTGCCCGGCGTGCGATGCGCTGCATGACCGTGACCTCAATGCTGCTCGTAACATCCTGGCCGCCGGGCAGGCGGACAGGCTAAACGCCCCTGGAGGGCCGGCAAGACCTGGTGTGGCGATCCCACACCGGGCGCGGCCCGTTGAACGGGGAACCCACCTCGGCGACCAGCGGACCACGGGCATCCGTGCCGCAGGTGCGGGAGGAATCCCCGCCCGTTAGGGCGAGGAGGATGTCAATGTAGCGGCTTGACCTCAAGTTCGCTTTAAGTTGCACGATCGACGCATGACGACGACGACCAGCACGGAAACCGCGGCCCGGGCCCGCTTCGCGGACCTGCCGGGCCTGATGGCCCTGATGACCGGCGACGAGAAGCACGGCCCCGCCGCCACCTCCACCCTGGACGCCCTGTGGGTGCTGTACGACCGGGTGCTGCGGGTCTCCCCGGACACCGCCGACGCCCAGGACCGTGACCGTTTCCTGCTCTCCAAGGGCCACGGCCCGATGGCCTACTACGCCGTACTCGCGGCCAAGGGCTTCCTCGACCCGGCCGTGCTGCCGAGCTTCGGCGGCTACGACTCGCCGCTCGGCCACCACCCGGACCGCACCCTGCTGCGCGGCGTGGAGATCGCCTCCGGCTCGCTCGGCCACGGCCTGCCGCTGGGCGTGGGCACCGCGCTCGGGCTGCGGGCCCAGGGACTGGCGGACCCGGCGGTGTGGGTGCTGGTCGGCGACGCCGAGTTCGACGAGGGCTCCAACCACGAGGCGGTGGCCTTCGCCGGCGCGTACGGCCTGGACCGGCTCCACGTGGTGGTGATCGACAACTCCTCGGCCACCCACGGTTGGCAGGGCGGCATCGCCCGGCGCTTCGCCGCCGAGGGGTGGTCCACCGCGACCGTCGACGGCCGCGACCATGAGGCGCTGTACCGGGCGTACACCGCCGAGCACCCGGGGCGCCCGCACGCGGTGGTCGCCCGGGTCGAGCCCAAGGACTCCTGACCGCGCCGCAGGCCCCCTGACCGCTCCGTAGAACTCCCGACCGCTTCGTAGAACTCCCGAGCGCACCGACCAGAGCGCAGCGAAAGGCACTTCACCGATGGACACCATGCGCGACCGCTTCGTCGACGTCACCACCCGACTGCTGGACGAGGACCCCCGACTGGCCGTGGTGCTCGCCGACATCACCGCCGCCGCCTTCGAGCCGGCCCAACGGCGCCACCCCGACCGGGTGGTCAACGTCGGCATCCGCGAGCAGCTGCTGATCGGCGCGGCCGGCGGACTGGCGCTGACCGGGATGCGCCCGATCGCCCACACCTTCGCCAGCTTCCTGATCGAACGACCCTGGGAGCAGGTCAAGTTGGACCTGGTGCACCAGGGCGTCGGCGCGGTGCTGGTGAGCGCGGCCGGCTCCTACGACTGGCCGGCCGGCGGCCGTACCCACATGTCCCCGGGCGACGTCGCCCTGCTGGACACCCTGCCGGACTGGACGGTGCACGTCCCCGGCCACCCGGACGAGGCCGAGCAGCTGCTGCGCGACGCCTACGCGGACGGTGACCGCAACGTGTACGTCCGGCTCTCCGCGCACCAGAACGCCGAGCCGGTCGCCGTCGAGCCCGGCCGCTTCACCACCGTCCGCACCGGCGGCCGCGGCGTGGTGCTGGCCGTCGGCCCGATGCTGGACGCGGTGCTCGCGGCCACCGAGGGCCTGGACGTCACCGTGCTGTACGCGGCGACGGTGCGCCCCTTCGACGCCGCCGGACTGCGCGCCGCACTGGGTGACAAGGCGGACGCGGTGCTGGTGGAGCCGTACCTGGCGGGCACCTCGGCCAACGAGGTGCACGCGGCGCTGGCCGACCGCGCGCACCGGGTGCTGGCCCTGGGCGTGCCGCGCGAGGAGCACCGGCAGTACGGGTCGATCCCGGAGCACCTGGCCGCCTACGGCCTGGACGTGGCCTCGCTCCGGGAGCGGATCGGCACCTTCCTGTGGTGAGTCAGCCGGTCAGCACGACCGCCACCGCGTCCGCCGTCAGCCGCACCCCCGAGTCCTCAAGCAGGGCCGCCCCGAAGGCCGCCACCACCTCCCGCCCGGTGCCGCCCAGCGGCAGCAGGGCCTCGGCCGGACCCAGGTTGACCGCGATCCGGTACGGCCCCCGGTGCAGCACCAGCCAGCCCGCCGCCTCGTCGAAGTCGACCCGCACCGCGCCGAGGTCCGGTTCGGCCAGCTCCGGCCGCTCGCGCCGCAGCCGGATCAACGTCCGGTGCCAGTCGAGGAGTTCGGTGTGCGGGGCGCGCCGGGGCTCGGTCCAGTCGAGCACCGACCGCAGTACGGTGGCCGGCTCCTGCGGGTCCGGGACGGCCTCGGCGGCCCAGCCGTGCTCGGCGAACTCCCGCCGCCGGCCCTGCCGGACGGCCTCGGCCAGGGCCGGGTCGGTGTGGTCGGTGAAGTACTGCCAGGGGGTGGCGGCGCCCCACTCCTCGCCCATGAACAGCATCGGGGTGAACGGCGCGGTGAGCACCAGCGCGGCGCCGCAGGCCAGTCGGCCGGGGGTGAGCGAGGTGGAGATCCGGTCGCCGAGCGCCCGGTTGCCGACCTGGTCGTGGGTCTGGAGGTAGCCGAGCAGCCGGTGGCCCGCCGCATCGGCCCCGAACGGGCGGCCGTGGCCGCGCCCCCGGAAGGAGGACCAGGTGCCGTCGTGGAAGAAGCCGTGGCGCAGCGTCTTGGCCAGGGCGGTGAGCGGCGCGGCCGCGAAGTCCGCGTAGTAGCCCTGGGATTCGCGGGTGAGCGCGCAGTGCAGGGCGTGGTGGAAGTCGTCGTTCCACTGGGCGGTGAGGCCCTGGCCGCCGGCCTCGCGGGCGGCGGTGGTGCGCGGGGTGTTGAGGTCGGATTCGGCGATCAGGAACAGTGGACGGTTGGACGAGGCCGCCAACTTCTCGACCTCCCGGGAGAGTTCCTCCAGGAAGTGGACGGCCCGGTCGTCGACGAGGGCGTGCACCGCGTCCAGCCGCAGGCCGTCGATCCGGTAGTCGCGCAGCCAGGCGAGCGCGCTGCCGATCAGGTAGGCGCGCACCTCGTCCGAGCCGGGCGCGTCCAGGTTGACCGCCGAGCCCCACGGGGTGTGGTGCCGGTCGGTGAAGTACGGGCCGTACGCGGGGAGGTGGTTGCCGGACGGGCCGAGGTGGTTGTGCACCACGTCGAGCACCACCCCGAGGCCCTTGCGGTGCGCGGCGTCCACGAAGCGCTTGAGCCCCTCCGGGCCGCCGTAGGGCTCGTGCACGGCCCAGGGCGCGACGCCGTCGTAGCCCCAGCCGTGCTTGCCGGGGAACGGGCAGACCGGCATCAGTTCGACGAGGTCCACGCCCAACTCGACCAGGTGGTCGAGCTGTTCGGCGGCCGCTTCGAAGGTGCCGCAGGCGGTGAAGGTGCCGACGTGCAGCTCGTAGAGCACCGCGCCGGGCAGGGCGCGGCCGCGCCAGCCGGTGTGCGACCAGCGGAAGGCGGCGTGGTCGACCGCCCGGCTGGGGCCGTCGGGGCCGTACGGCTGGCGGGGCGAGCGCGGGTCGGGCAGCGGTGGGCCGCCGTCGAGCCGGAAGGCGTAGTCGCCCGCCGGGGCCTCGCCGCTCCACCAGCCGTCCCGCTCCGGGCAGCGCGCCAACTCATATGCACTGCCGTCCACTTCGACGTCGACCCGGCGGGTCGCGTTCGGCGCCCAGACCTCGTAGCGCGACATCATCGGCCCCTCCTCGTCAGCAGCGCCACCGGGTACGTCGCCAGCAGGTCCGCCACCGGCACCGGACCGGCGGGGAAGCCGCGCAGCGACAGCTCGTCGGTCCACGGCCCGCCGGGCGGCAGCTCCAGGACGGCGTCGCGCCAGCCGCCCGCCGCCGCCAGCCCGTACGGCAACCGGGTGACGGCGGTGACCACGTCCTCGCCGCGGGCGAAGGCGAGCAGGTGGTCGGGGGCGGCCAGCGGCCGGTAGGCGCCGAGCGGGCCGGAGCGGCGCAGGTGCAGCGCGGTGGCGGTCAGGTGCAGCTTCTCCCGGGCGAGGTCGCCGGGGCGCGGGGCGGCCGCGTCGGTGAGCCGTACGGCGAGCGCGCCGAGGTCCACCACGCCCCGGTTGTCCGGGTCGACCAGGGTGTACAGCGGCTCCTCGCTGCCCTGGAAGAGGTCCGGCACGCCGGGGACGGTCAGGTGCAGCAGGGCGGCGGCCAGGGTGTTGGCGCGGGCGTACGGGGCGAGATCCCGCACCCGGTCCTCGATCCGGGCGAGCAGCCCGGCGTCGCCGAGGACGGCGCGGGCCCGCTGCTCCAGGGCCTGCTCGTACCCGGCGTCGGGGCTGGTCCAGGAGGTGCGCAGCTTGGCCTCGCGGACGGCCTTGAGCAGGGCGGCGACCAGCCGGTCCGGGGTGATCGGCCAGGCGGCGACCAGGGTGTGCCAGAGCAGCCAGTCGGCGTCCCGGTCCAGCCCGGGGGCGGCGGGCCCGGCGGCGAGCTCGGCGGCGGCGGACCAGGCGGCGGCCTCGGCGGCCCAGGCCCGCGGCTGCTCGGCGAGGACGGCGAGGCGGGCCCGGGCGTCGGCGCTGCGCTTGGTGTCGTGGGTGGAGAGCGCCGTCATGCTGTGCGGCCAGCTGCGCTCCAGGTAGCGGCACCAGTCGTGGAAGGCGGCCGGGGGCAGCCCGGGCCGGGCGGGCTCGCCGCCGACCTCGTTGAGGGCGGGCAGCGCGTTCCAGCGGTAGAAGGCGGTGTCCTCGACGCCCTTGGCGGCCACGGCGGCGGCGGTCTGGGCGAAGCGCACGCAGAACTCGTCCTTGTCCTCGCTGCGGCCCAGCCGGGCGAGGGCGAGGGCGGCGACCAGGCGCCCGGTCGGGTCGGCGGCGCCGTCCACCGGCAGTGCGGGGTCGTCGGCGGGCTCGCCGGGCCGGGCGTACGGCCGGTACACCGGGTAGTCGGTGAGCAGCCGGCGCAGCGCCGCGCGCAGCTGCCAGGGCGCGTGGTCGGCGTGGGCGGGTTCGGCGGCGCCGATCCGCAGCGCGATCCGGACCAGCCGCTCGACCTCGGCGGTCAGCTCGCCGCCGGGCCCGGTCATCTCGGCCCGGCCGCGGCGGGCGGCGGCGACCGCCGGGTGGGGGGCATGGCTGGGGTCGGGGGCCGCCCCGCCGCGCAGGAAGGTCTCGTACGCCTCGGCGAGCCGGCGGGCGCCGACGGGGTCGGTGAGCACGCCGTCGATGCGGCGCAGCGCGTCGTAGCCGGTGGTGCCGGCCACCGGCCAGTCCGCGGGCAGCCGCTCCTCGCCGGTGAGGATCTTCTCGACCACGACGTAGGCGCCGCCGGTGGCGTCGGCCAGGCGGCGCAGGTAGCCGCGCGGGTCGGCGAGCCCGTCGGGGTGGTCGATCCGGAAGCCGTCCAGGACGCCGTCGGCGTGCAGCCGCAGCAGCACGGCGTGGGTGGCGGCGAAGACCTCCGGGTCCTCGGCCCGGACGGCGATCAGCTCGTTGACGGTGAAGAAGCGCCGGTAGTTGAGCTCGGTGCGGGCCAGCCGCCACCAGGCGAGCCGGTACCACTGCCGGGCCAGCAGTTCCGGGAGCGGGAGCCGTTCGGTGCCGGGGCGCAGCGGCAGCTCGTGCCGGTGGTAGCGCAGCACCCCGCCGTCGACCACCAGCTGGTCGAGGACGGCGCCGAGCCGGTCGCCGAGCAGCGGCAGCAGCACCCGGCCGCGTTCCGGGGCGTCGGCGGGGCCGGGCTGGGCGGTCCAGTCGATGTCGAACCAGCGGGCGTACGGCGAGTCGGGTCCGTCCCGCAGGACCTGCCGGAGCGGCTCGTTGAGCCGCTCGGGGACGGGCACGGCCATGTGGTTGGGCACCACGTCGGCGAGCAGCCGCAGGCCGTGCCGGTGGGCCTCGGCGGCCAGGGCGCGCAGCGCGCTCTCGCCGCCGAGCTGTTCGCTGATCCGGGTGTGGTCGACGGTGTCGTAGCCGTGGGTGGAGCCGGGGGAGGCCTCCAGCAGCGGGGAGAGGTGCAGGTGGGAGACGCCGAGGGCGGCCAGGTAGGGGACGGCGGCGGTGGCGTCGCGGAGGGTGAAGCCGGGCTGGAGCTGGAGGCGGTACGAGGCGGTGGGGGCGGGGGTGGGAGGGGTAGCGGCCGGGCGGGGCTGCGCGGGCTCGGCGGCGGAGGTCATAGCTCCATAGGTACCCGGCCGGGCCCGCCGCCAAGACCCGCTGCTGACCCGAACAGGTGAGCGCAAGATCCCCATGAGAGCCCGGCGAGATCCCCGGGCGGGCCCCTGCGCGGTCGCTAGGCCGGCCGTTGCAGCACCATCAGCGAGCGGTCGGTGAGCCACAGGGCGTCCCCGGCCTTGACCCGGGCCCCGGCCCCGGGGGCGGGCAGCCGGGGCTGCGCGGTGTCGACCACGACCTGCCACTCCTGCCCGTGGTCGGCGGGGACGGTGAACTCCAGCGGCTCGAAGTGGGCGTTGAACATCAGCAGGAAGGAGTCGTCGACGATCCGCCCGCCGCGCCGGTCCGGTTCCGAGATGGCGTAGCCGTTGAGGAAGACGGTCAGCGACTTGGCGTAGCTGGCGCCCCAGTTGCGCTTGGTCATCTCCTCCCCGGCGGGGGTGAACCAGGCGATGTCGGTGAGGTCGTCGTAGCCGTCCGGGGCGGGGGCGACCGAGCCGTGCCGCCCGGGGACCGGCCGCCCGTGGAAGAACCGTCGCCGCCGGAACACCGGGTGGTCGCGGCGCAGCCAGATCATCCCCTGGGTGAACTCCAGCAGCCGGGCGGCCGGGCCGTCGCCCTCGGGCCAGTGCACCCAGGCGAGTTCGTTGTCCTGGCAGTAGGCGTTGTTGTTGCCCTCCTGGGTGCGGCCGAGCTCGTCGCCGTGGGAGAGCATCGGGGTGCCCTGGGAGAGCATCAGGGTGGCGATGAAGTTGCGCTGCTGGCGCGCCCGCAGCTCCTCCACGGCCGGGTCGGTGCTGGGGCCCTCGGTGCCGCAGTTCCAGGAGCGGTTGAAGGACTCGCCGTCCCGGTTGTCCTCGCCGTTGGCCTCGTTGTGCTTGTCGTTGTAGGAGACCAGGTCGCGCAGGGTGAAGCCGTCGTGGCAGGTGACGAAGTTGATGGAGGCGATCGGGCGGCGGCCGTCGTCCTGGTAGAGGTCGGAGGAGCCGGTGAGCCGGGAGCCGAACTCGGCCAGGGCGGCGTTCTCGCCGCGCCACAGGTCGCGCACGGTGTCCCGGTACATGCCGTTCCACTCCGTCCACAGCGGCGGGAAGTTGCCGACTTGGTAGCCGCCCTCGCCGAGGTCCCAGGGTTCGGCGATCAGCTTGGCCTGGGAGACCACCGGGTCCTGCTGCACCAGGTCGAAGAACGAGGACAGCCGGTCGACCTCGTGGAACTGCCGGGCCAGGGTGGCGGCGAGGTCGAAGCGGAAGCCGTCCACGTGCATCTCGGTGACCCAGTAGCGCAGCGAGTCCATGATCAGCTGGAGCACGTGCGGGCTGCGCATCAGCAGGCTGTTGCCGGTGCCGGTGGTGTCCTCGTAGAAGCGCTGGTCCCGGGCGAGGCGGTAGTAGGAGACGTTGTCCAGGCCGCGCAGCGACAGCGTCGGCCCGAGGTGGTTGCCCTCGGCGGTGTGGTTGTAGACGACGTCCAGGATCACCTCGATCCCGGCCGCGTGCAGCGCCTTGACCATCGACTTGAACTCCTGCACCTGCTGGCCGCGGTCGCCGGTGGAGGAGTAGGAGGAGTGCGGGGCGAAGAAGCCGACGGTGTTGTAGCCCCAGTAGTTGGCCAGCCCGAGGTCGCGCAGCCGGTGGTCGCGGACGAACTGGTGCACCGGCATCAGCTCGATCGCGGTGACGCCCAGCTTGGCCAGGTGCTCGATCACCGCCGGGTGGGCCAGGCCCGCGTAGCTGCCGCGGATCTCCTCGGGGATGCCGGGGTGCAGCCGGGTGAGGCCCTTGACGTGGGCCTCGTAGATGACGGTGCGGTGGTAGTCGGTGCGCGGCGGGTGGTCGGTGCCCCAGTCGAAGTACGGGTTGATGACCACCGAGTGCATGGTGTGCGGGGCGGAGTCGAGGTCGTTGCGGCGCTCGGGCGCGCCGAAGTGGTAGCCGTAGACGGACTCGTCCCAGTCGATGTGGCCGCTCATCGCCTTGGCGTACGGGTCCAGGAGCAGTTTGGCGCTGTTGTGCCGCTGGCCCAGGCCCGGGTTGTACGGGCCGTGCACTCGGAAGCCGTAGCGCTGGCCGGGCTGGACGCCCGGGAGGTAGGCGTGCCGGACGAAGGCGTCCGTCTCGCGCAGCTCGACGGCGGTCTCCGAGCCGTCCTCGTCGATCAGGCACAGCTCGATCCGGTCGGCACTCTCCGAGAACACCGCGAAGTTGGTGCCGGCCCCGTCGTAGGTGGCGCCGAGGGGGTAGGGCTTACCGGGCCAGACCTGCATGAGTCCTCAACTTCCTTGTGGCATACGGAAACTGATGTGTAGTCCGACACGCGGTCCGGCCGGGCGGCCGGCCCGGACGCTCTCTTCCCGGCCGGGCGGCCGGGCATGTGCGGCCCTGGGGTCCGTGACGCACGGCACAGCCCGCACACTCCCCGAGATACTCCCCGAGCCCTTCCCCGGCGGCCGGGAGGTACCGCCGGGGTTGGTCCGAACGGGTGTCCGGCGGGCATTCGTGTGAAAACTGTTGCCACCGGTGCGGGAGAGGCGCCGGAGGGCCCCTGGCCGATCCGGCTGCGGGCGGCTCGCGGTGGGCAGTACCCTTGATCGTCCGGCCGCTCCGGCCGACCGGTGCTTGTCAACGGTCCGTCAACGGCCCCCGCGTCCGCGGGGGTCAGCCGCAGATGAGGTGGCGCATGGTGTTCCCTGCTGGCGGCCGCGGCTCCGGGCCCGACGGCCCCGACCGGGGCGGCGTCCGCAGCGAGGCGCCCACGGTGGTCATGCGGCCCACCATGACCGGCCGCGCCCTCGTCCCCGCCCAGGGCGGCCCGGTCGAGGTCCCCGCGCTCGCCTGGTCGGCCGCCGAGTGGGAGGACTCCTACCAGCGGGTCCGGCTCTCCGGCCGCGCCTACGTCTGGCTCAACCTGGTCGAACAGCGGCTGCGCTCCCTGGTCGACGAGGTGCTGCACCCCATCTACGCCCCCGCCCACGGCGAGGACTGGGTCACCGCCGCGGCCGGCCCGGCCGGCGAGGAGTGGGCCCACCGGGCCGGCGCCGTGCGCGAGGTCAGCCGCCGCAAGGGCTACCTCCTCGACCCGGCCGACGACGACCCGCTGGTCTTCCTCACCCTGCCCCAGCTGCGCGAGCTGATGGTCCAGCACTGGCCCTGCTTCGAGCCCTACCTCGCCGACCGGCGCGAGATCGAACTCGCCCTGGACGAACTCGAAGTGGCCCGGCACGTGGTCTCCCGCAACCGGGTGCTCACCCAGACCGTGCTGGCCCAGACCGAGCGCGCCGCCGCCCGGCTGCTCGCCGTCCTCGACGGCGGCGCGGGCGGGGTGCCCGCCGACGTGGTCGAGTCCCTGGTCGCCGGACGCTACGCCGACGTCGTCGCCGTGCACGCCGACCGGGTCCGGCTGCAGCGCGACCTCCCGGTCGAGGACCTGCTCGACGGCGCCCGGCGGCTCGACGCGCTCGGCATCGGCCTCGGCATGCTCTGCCAGAACTACACCGGCAAGCGCCTGGTCCGCCTCGCCGGCGAGGGCTGCCGGGTGCGGCTGCTGTTCCTCAACCCGGCGAGCAGCGCCACCCGCCGCCGCGAACGCGAACTCGGCCTCTCCCGGGGCGAGTTGTCCCGCTCCATCGAGATGAACATCATGCACGTGCGGCGGGTCCGGGCCCGGCTGCGGGACCAGGGCGGCTTCGAGATCAGGGTCTTCGACGAGACCCCGCGCTTCACCGCCTACCTGGTCGAGGGCCCCCGCCCCACCGGCCCGGTGGCCGGCCGCCGGGCCGGCCGCGACCTCGGCGTCATCCAGCCCTACCTGCGCCGCTCGCGAGGCATGGAGTCCCCGGCACTGATCCTGCGCGGCGGCGCCGGCCAGCAGCCGGGCGGCACCGAGCCGGGGCTGCTGGAGGTCTACCGCGAGGAGTTCGAGGGGGTCTGGGCGGACGCCCGGAACGTGTCCTGAGATATTCGCTGGTCAAGGGCGGTTTCCCGCTGCAACACTGCGGCGGGTGAACAAGGATCTCGACTGGAGCCTGCGCCCCGCCACGACCGCCGACGTCGAGCCCGTCGCCGAGCTTCGGGCCGAGGTCATGCGTGCCGACCTGGAACGCCTCGGCCGCTACGACGACCACCGGGTCCGCCAGCGGCTGCGCGACGGGTTCTCGCCCCAGCACACCTCGATCGTGCTGGTCGGGCGCGAGTTCGCCGGCTCCGTCGCCGTCCGCCCCGCCGAACAGGGCGGCCGCTGGCTGGAGCACTTCTACCTCCGCCCGCGCCACCAGGGCCGCGGCCTGGGCAGCGCCGTCCTGCGGCACGTGCTCGCCGAGGCGGACTCGGCGGGCGAGCCGGTCCGCCTGGACGTCCTCCAGGGCAGCGCCGCCCGCCGCCTCTACGAGCGGCACGGCTTCGAGCCGGAGCACGAGGACGCGGTCGACGCGTTCCTGGTCCGCCCCGTACCGGCGGTCACCGTCGACCCGGCCGTCGAACGGCTCCGGGACGCCGCCGTGCTGTGGAGCGCCGGCGAGCTGACTGCCCTGGAGGTCGTCGACGCCGCCTGCGACGCGCTCGTCGCCGGACTCGACGGCGAGGCCGTCACCGCCTTGGCCGCCTGCCCGAACGGCGAGGCGTCGGCCCTGGTGCCGGACCTGCTACCGCCCGCCCTCGCCGAGTACGGCCTGCTCTGCCACCCGCCCGGCGGCATGCTCGGCAAGCAGACCGTGCTGCGGGTGCTCGCCGCCCGGATGCTCGCCGGGGAGTACGGGCCGCAGGACCTCGCACGCCGGGTGCACGAGCGCTTCGGCCACGACTTCGAGCCGGCCGAGGCGCTCGCCCTCCTCGACGACTCCTACGACACCCTGGGGTACCACGGCCTGACCCGGGAGCAGCTGGACGAGGACGTCCGCGCCGAGGCCCGGCGACTGGCCGGGGCCCGCTGCGGGGCGTAACGATTCGCCCATCACCCCTGGTCAGAGCGGTCGTGGCCATGGTAGGTGTAGCCCCCGTGAAGATCACGGGGGATGACGGGGCCGTACTGCGCCTCGAAGACGTACACCGCACCTACGGCACCGGCCCGGAGGCCGTCCGGGCACTCAGGGGGGTGGACGTCGGCTTCGACCGCGGCACGTTCACCGCCGTCATGGGGCCCTCCGGCTCCGGCAAGAGCACCCTGCTGCAGTGCAGCGCCGGGCTCGACCGCCCCGACCGCGGCCGGGTCGTGCTGGACGGCACCGACCTCGCCGGGCTGACCGAGACCCAGCTGACCGTCCTGCGCCGACAGCGACTCGGCTTCGTCTTCCAGGCGTTCAACCTGGTCGGCTCGCTCACCGCCGAACAGAACGTCGGCCTGCCGCTGCGCCTGGCCGGGCGCCGCCCCGACCGGGCCGAGGTCCACCGCGCGCTCGCCCAGGTCGGCCTCGGCGAGCGGGCCGGCCACCTGCCCTCCCAACTCTCCGGCGGCCAGCAGCAGCGCGTCGCCATCGCCCGCGCCCTGATCACCAAGCCCCGGATGCTGTTCGCCGACGAGCCCACCGGCGCCCTCGACAGCTCCAGCAGCCGCGACGTCCTCGCCCTGCTGCGCGACCTGGTCGACCGCGAGGGCCAGAGCACCGTCATGGTCACCCACGACCCGGTCGCCGCCGCCCACGCCGACCGGGTGCTCTTCCTCGCCGACGGCCGGATCGTCGACGACCTGCCCCGCCCGACCGCCCAGCAGGTCGCCGAGCGGATGACCGCCCTGGAGACGGCGGGGACGCCGGCATGACCTCGCTCGGGACCCTGCTGCCCGTCGCCGCCGCGAGCCTGCGCCGCCGCAAGGCCGCCTTCGCCGGCTCCTACGTCGCCCTCACCCTCGGCGTCACCCTGGTCGCCACCACCGGCAGCCTCCTCAACGAAACCGCCGGGGACGACTCCCCGCTCGGCGCGCCCTCGCTGCACAAGGTGCTCCAGTTCACCTCCGCGATGGCCGCCTTCGTCGCCGTCTTCGTGGTCGCCGGCACCTTCGCCTTCGCCGTCGCCCAGCGCCGCCAGGAGATCGCGATGCTGCGCGCCGTCGGCGCCACGCCCCGCCAGATCGTCCAGCTGATCACCGGCGAGGCCGTCGTCGTCGCCCTCGCCTCCGCCGTCAGCGGCTGCCTGCTCGCGCTGCCCGGCGCCCCCGCCCTCGCCTCCTGGCTGGTCGCCCGCGGCGCCGCCCCCGAGGGCTTCACCGCCCGGCCCGCCGCCGGCCCGATGCTGCTGGCCGCCGCCGTCGGCCTGGCGGTCGCGCTGCTCGGCGCCGTCGCCGCCGCCGTCCGCGCCGGGCGGGTGCGCGCCGTCGAGGCGCTCGGCGACGCCGCCGCCGACCGCACGGTGATGACCGGGGCGCGCTGGGCCTTCGCCGTCCTCGGGCTGCTCGGCCTGGTCGGCGTCGTCTCCTACTACCTGTCCGCGGCGTCGCTGCCGCCCGCCCCCGGCGACCAGCCGGACGACCCGCAGCTCGCCTCCCAGTGGGTGATGGGCGCCGACCTGGCCACCATCACCACCCTCGCCCTGTTCGCGCCCGTCGTCGTGCCCCTGCTGGTCCGACTGCTCAGCGCCCCGCTCGCCCGGCTCACCGCCGCCGCCCCGCTGCTCGCCCGGCAGAACGCGCTCACCGCCGTGCGCCGCACCGTCTCCACCGCCACCCCGGCCTTCCTCACCATCGCGCTCGCCGGCACCGCCGTCGGCTCCACCGCCGCCTTCGCCGACGCCATGACCGCCCAGGCCAGGGCCACCGCCGCCGCCCGCTACGTGCTGCGCCCCGGCGCCGCCCCGCTGCCCGCCGACGCCGCCCACCGGCTCACCGCCGGCCGGCCCGACCTGCACGCCACCGCCACCACCTCCACCGTGGTCACCGGCCTCGGCGCCGACCGGCCCGCCTTCGACGACCACGGCGAGGACTCGCCCGCCAGCGCGCCCTCCGCCGCCACCGTCGTCGACGGCGACCTCGCCACCGCCTGGACCCTGCCCGCCGTCGACGGCACCGCCGCCGACCTGCACGGCGCCACCCTCGCCGCCTCCACCGACCAGGCCCGCGGCCACGGCTGGAAGGTCGGCGACCAGGTCAACCTGCGCCTCGCCGACGGCACCGTCACCGGCCTGCGGCTCGCCCTCGTCTACCGCACCCAGCTCGGCCTGGACGAGGTCCTGCTCAGCGGCGACGCCGTCACCGGCCACCTCGACGGCGCCCGCCCCGGCGCCGTCCACCTCAGCGCCGAACCCGCCGACCGGCTCGGCGGCGTCCTCACCGACGCCCAGGCCCCGGGGCCCGACCCGAACGCCCACTACGCCTGGATCGCCACCACCACCATCCTCGGCCCCGCCCTGCTCTACGCGCTGATCGCCATCGTCAACACCATGGTGATGAGCGCCGCCGACCGCCGCCGCGACTTCACCGTGCTGCGGCTGGCCGGGACGGTGCGCCGCCAGGTGCTGCGGATGGTCGCCCTGGAGGCCGCCCTGGTGGTGGCCACCGCCGCCGTCCTCGCCCTCGCCGTCACCGCGCTCACCCAGTACGGCACCACGGCCCTGCTCAACCACCGCATCCTGGCCGGGCAGGCGAGCGTCGCCCTGCGGCTGCCCTGGCTGCCGCTGGCCGGCGGCGCGGCGCTCTGCCTGGCGCTCGCCGTGGCCGCCAGCACGCTGTCCGCCCGGGTCGCCCTCGCCGGCCGGGCGGCGGCCCGGTAGGCCGTCCGGCCGGTGACCCACCGGCGGTCATCCGTCCCGGCCGCTCGGCCCCGGCGCGCGCAGGTGCACGCCGGGGCCGAGCGGCCGTGGCGTCCCGTGGCCTCCTCGCCCCCGGCCCGGTCGACCGGCCAACCGGCCGACGGGCAAGCGGAGTTGGACCTTCCGCCGGCCCCCGTGGCCGGCCGACCGGCACCCCGCACCGCCCCCGGAAGCCCCCCGGAAGTCCCCCGGCCACCCCGGGACCGGCCGCCCTGACGGCCGGGTTGTCGGTGGGGCGGGTGATGATAGGGGCTGTTTCGCCGGAGGACGGAAGGACACACCTGATGAGCTGGTGGCAGCAGCCACTGGTCGGCTTCGACCTGGAGACCACGGGCACCGACCCGGCCGTGGACCGCATCGTCACGGCCGCCCTCGTGGACACCGTCGGCGCCGTCCGGGTGGATGCCGCCAACTGGCTGCTCGACCCCGGGGTGCCGATCCCCGCCGAGGCGGAGGCGATCCACGGCATCGGCGACACCCTGGCGCGCAGCAGGGGGCGGCAGGCCAAGGAGGCGGTCGAGGAGATAGCCGCGGCGCTCTGCGCGCGGATCGCGGACGGGCGGCCCGTGGTGGCCTTCAACGCCCCGTTCGACCTGTCCCTGCTCGACGCCGAGCTGCGCCGCCACGGGCTGCCCACGCTCGCCGAGCGCCTCGGCGCCCCGGTCGGGCCGGTGCTGGACGCGCTGGTCATCGACCGGGCGGTCGACAAGTACCGCAAGGGCTCGCGCACCCTCCAACGGGTCTGCGAGGTGTACGGGGTGGAGCTGACGGACGCCCACGAGGCGGGCAGCGACGCGCTGGCCGCCGTCCGGGTCGCCGTCGCGCTGGCCGGGCGCTACCCGGCCGAGGTGGGGGAGGTGGCCCCGGCCGAACTGCACCGGCGCCAGATCGACTGGTACCGGGACTGGGCCGAGGGCCTCCAGTCCTGGCTGCGCCGCGGCAAGGACCCGCTCGCCGTGGTGGACCCGCGCTGGCCGTCCCGACCGTCCGGATGACCGGGGCCGTGGACCCCGTACACCCGGACCACCCCGTACGTCCCGTCCACCCCGTGCGCCCGGCGGTCCCGGCGGACCTGCCCGGCTTCCTGGCGCTCGCCGCCGAGGTCGAGCACTGGTTCGGCCCGATGGTGGCCGAGCCCGGCTTCCACCGCGCGGTGGAGAAGGCCGTCGCCCGGGGCACCGCGACCGTCGCCGAGTCCACCGCGGGACTCCTCGGCGGCCTGCTGTTCGGCCCCGCGCAGGACGGGCCGCACCACCTGCACTGGCTGGTGGTCGCCGACCGCGCCCGGGGCACCGGCGTCGGCCGGGCGCTGGTCGAGGACGCGCTGCGCCGCCACGTCCGCGCCCCGGGCACCGTCGAGGTGGTCACCTTCGGCCCGGACCACCCCGGGGCGGTGGCCAGTGGCGCCCGGGTGTTCTACGAGCGGCTGGGCTTCACCCCGGCCGAGGCCGCGGCCCCCGGGCCGGAGGGCGGCTCCCGGCAGGTCTACCGGCGCCGGTTCGGCTGACGGGTTCGGCTGAGGGGCTCGGCCGACGGGTTCGGCCGCGGTCCGACCGAGCGGTCCGGTGTCCGTCACTGGAGGTCCAGCCCGACCGGGTGCGTCACGTCCACCGGGCAGGCGAACACGTGCAGTTCCCCGTGCCGCCCGACCGACAGGTCCGGATCCCCGCCGCTCTCCACCGTCAGCAGGTGCGCCATCCGCGCGCCGCAGCGGCCGCAGTCGACCGGGACGAGGTCGGTGAGGTGCCAGGACGGCCAGCCGCCCAGCTTCCAGCCGTCCGCCCGGCCGAGGTCCCGCTGGTACCCGATGCCCCGCCGCTCGGCGAACTCCTCGACGGCGCGGGCGAGTTCCGGGGGCAGTTCGTCCCGGTCGGGCAGGTCGAGGAGCTGTTCGGGGCGCACCGCGCACGGGCGCGGCAGGTACTCCGGCGCGCTGTGGCGGGGCGGCGGGGGAGTGGCCGGGGCGAGGTCGGCGGCGCGCTGCCAGTGGAGTTCGACGGCGGGGCCGTAGTAGTAGCGCTCGCCCTGGATGTCGTCGTGGTCGTTGGGGCACCAGAGCACCTGGAGCAGGTCGGTGCCGTGCGGACGGGGCAGGTGCGGGGCGTCCTCGGCGCGGATCCGGGCGAGCGGGACCAGCGCCGTCGCGGCGGCGGGTGGTTCCGGGGCCCTGCGGGGGAGGACGTCCTCCTCCTCGGGGTGGCGCGCGGTGCAGTGCGGCCAGGGTTCGCCGGCCGGCCACTGGGCCGGGCCGCCGATCCGGCTCGCCCCGGGGTCGGCGGGGGCGGCGTACGGGTGCAGCAGGGTGGCGGGCCGCAGGTGGCGGGCCAGGCCGGGGACGGCGGCGACGAGGGCGGCGGTGTCGGTCACGGCCGCCCACCCTACGGGCCGAGGTCCAACGGCCTTACGCGGCGGGGAAGTCGAAGGTGTACCCCTGGGCGACGAGCCAGGGCAGCAGCTGCTTCAGTGCGGCCACGCTCTGGCTGCGGTCGCCGCCGCCGTCGTGCATCAGGATCACGCCGCCGGGCTTGAGTTGGCTCTGCACGGTGGAGACGATCGCGGCCACGCCCGGGCGGGACCAGTCGCGGGGGTCGACGGACCAGCCGAGCGAGTCCATCCCGAGCCCGGCGGCGATGTGCTCGTTGTCGGCGTTGAAGCCGCCGCCCGGGGCGCGGAACCAGCCGATCCGGGTGCCCGGCCCGCCGGCCTTGACGATCATGTCGTGGGCGGCGGAGATCTCGTACACCGCCTTGTCGTGCGGGAGCTTCTCGAACGGCTGGGGGTGGTGGACGCTGTGGTCGCAGAGCCGGTGGCCCTCGGCCAGCACCCGCTTGACCAGGGCCGGGTTGGCGGCGGCGTTCTGGCCGATCTCGCAGAAGGTGGCCTTGGCGTGGTACTGGGCGAGCAGGTCGAGGATCTGGCCGGTGGCCGGGCCGGGGCCGTCGTCGAAGGTGAGGGCGACGGTGCGGCCGCCGGAGGCGGTGGACCCGATCACCTTGGTGGCCTGGCCGGGGTGCGCGGGCGGCGCGGCGGGGGTGCCGGTAGGGGTACTGGTGGTGGTGCCGGGGGTGGTGCCGACCGGCTTGCCGGTGGCCGTGGCCCGGCCGGGGTCGGCCGGAGCGGTGGGCGTGCGCGGCTGGGCGGCGTCCGAGCCGGGGGCGGGAGCGGTGCCGGCCGCCGTGCTGTTCCCGGTGCCCGTGCCGTTCCCGGTGCCCGGGGTGTTCGCGGCGCCCGGGGTGGTGGCGGTCGCGGTGGGCTGGAGCGCCCCGCTGGCGGTGCCGCACGCGGACAGGCCCAGGACGGCGGCCATCGCGATGCAGCCCGCGATCAGCCGGTTGCGGTGGGGGCGGAGGGGGCTGCGACGGGTGGGGGTCCGGTGCATGGCGGCGGCTCCTGAGGGGCGAGAAGGGGGCCGATCCCGGAGGCCGATCCCTCGGTCAGGATGACTGTGCGATAGGACGCCGATCGTACGTGTCCCGGTTGCGCGCCGGACCGTTCCGCCTTAAGAGTCTTCTCACACCCGCCGGGGTCGGCCTCCGCCGCCCGGAGGAGGTATCGGGGAGGTGGCGGGGGAGGCGGCGGAGGGGGGTGGCGGCCCGCCGTCAGAACGGGTACCAGCGCACCCCGGTGGCCCCCTCCCGGAGCGAGTCGACCCGGCGCCGGAACTCCGCGAGCGCCGCCGGGTTCCCGGCCGCCTGCTGGGCGACCCAGGAGGCGCTGGCGGTCTCCCGGGCCCCGCGCAGCACCGCGAAGCCGGACCAGTCGCGCACGTCCCGGCCGTAGGCCGCGGTGAACGCCAGGTAGTCCTCCTCGGGCACCCCGTAGCGGTCGTGGGCGAGCGCGAGGACCACCAGGTCGTGCTCGCGCAGGTCCTGGGAGAAGGTCTCCAGGTCGAGCAGCACCGGCCCGTCCGGTCCGACGTGGACGTTGCGCGGCAGCGCGTCGCCGTGGATCACCCCGGGCGCGAGCTCCGGCACCAGGCCGGGCAGCGCGGCCGCGAAGGCGTCCCGGCGCTCGCGCAGGAAGGCGACGTCCGCCGGGTCGACCTGCCCCTCGGCGGAGGCCAGCCAGCGCTCCACCGGCGCCAGCAGGTCGCGCCCGTCGAGCGGGAAGGGCGGCAGCGGCAGGGCGTGCAGGGCGCGCAGCAGCGGGGCGAGGTCGGCCGGGCGGGAGGGCCGGACGGCGGGGGCGAGCCGGTGCCAGAAGGTGACCGGGTGTCCGTCGGCCCGGTGCGGCCCGGCCTCGACCCGCTCGTACGGGCGGACCACCGGGATGCCCTGCCCGGCCAGCCAGTGCGCGACGGTCAGTTCGCGCCGGGCCCGGTCGTACAGTCCGGGGCCGCGGCCGACCTTGGCGACCACGGCCGGGTCGCCGAGGTCGAAGACGGCGTTCTCGCCGAGCGCGAGCAGCCGCGCCCCGTCGGGGGCGGGCAGTCCGGCGGCGGCGCAGGCCCCGGTGAGCAGCAGCCGGGCGCGGGCCTCGTCGAAGGGGATCATGGCTGGGCTCCGTTCCGCCGGTGTTCATCCGGGGGATTCCGGACGGTGATCATCATGACGCACGGAGCGGCGCGCCCCGCGGCGGCCGGGCGAGCGGGCCCCGGGGCGGCCGTGCGGCGCCGTGGGGGTTTCCCCTGGTTCGCTACCCCTAGGCCTCCTCCTCCGAGGTAGGGGGTGGACTCCACCCTGAGGGGGAGAAGGCTCCACCCGGAGCACGAGGCCAACGGCACCGTGGCCGCGAGAGACTGGGGCGGGGCCGGTTCGGGGTGGCCCCGCAACGGGGGTTGGACCACGGGGGCTTTCTTGCCGCACGGCGAGCACGTACTCGTAGGCTGACGCCCAGACCTACTTACCTGCCGACCGGCTAGTGGACGCCAGTGCGCGTCCGGCCCGGTCCTGCCGTCGCCCAGCGTCCCGTCCCCCAAGGGCTGCGGTGAACCATGCCCAGGAGGCATCGAGCATGTTCCACCGACTAGGACAATTCGCCGTACGCCGCGCGTGGTGGGTGATCGCCGCGTGGCTCGTCGCCATGGTCGCGATCTTCATATCCGCGCCCAAGGTGAGCTCCCAGACGGACGAGGCGTCGTTCCTGCCCAAGCACTACGAGTCCATCCAGGCCGCCGAGGTGCAGGCCAAGGCCTTCCCGGCCGCCTTCACCCCGGACGCCCTCATCCTCTTCGAGCGCAACGACGGCGCCGCGCTCACCGACGCCGACACCAAGGCCATGGGCAAGCTGGCCCAGGACCTCGCCGGCAAGAAGATCGACGGCGTCGAGGCGGTCAACCCGCCCGCCGACAAGCTCGGTTACTCCGAGGACCACAAGTACGCGCTGGGCACGGTCGCCATCGCCAAGGACAAGCAGCAGGACCCGAAGGCGGTCGCGGACGTCGCCAAGGCGCTGCGCGGCGACGGCAAGGACCTGGCGGGCCCCACCGGCCTCAAGTTCCAGCTCGGCGGCTCCGCCGCCCAGACCCTGGACCAGCAGGAGTCCTCCAGCGACACCGAGGGCCTCATCACCATGGCCACCCTGGTGCTGGTCATCGTGATCGTCGGCATCATCTTCCGCAGCGTCCTGGCCGGACTGCTGCCCATCCTGGTCTCGCTGATCATCGCCCTGCCGACCTCCATGGGACTGATCAACTACGCCACCAAGGCCTTCGACCTCAAGAGCACGGCGATCCTCACGCCGATCCTGATCGTCGTCGTGCTCGGCGTCGGCACCGACTACTTCCTCTTCCTCGCCTTCCGCTACCGCGAACGCCTGCGGGCCGGTGAGGACCGCAAGTCCGCCGTCGTCAACGCCGTCGGCCGGGTCGGCGAGGCGATCGCCTCCGCCGCCGGCGCCGTCACCATCGCCTTCGCCGCGCTGGTCCTCTCCAGCCTCGGCATGTTCCAGGCCCTCGGCCCGGCGCTGGCCATCGCGGTCGTCGTCACCGCCCTCGCCTCCGTCACCCTGGCCCCGGCCCTGCTCGCGGTCATCCCCGCCCGGGCCGTCTTCTGGCCCGGCAAGAAGTGGATGCGGGAGCCCAGCGACGCGCGCTTCACCGCGCTCGGCCGGGTCGTCGAGAAGCGCCCGGCGCTCACCGCCCTCGCCTCCGGCGGCGTGCTGGTCGCCCTGACCCTCGGCGCCCTCGGCTACAACGGCCTGTTCGACATGACCAGCGGCTCGATGCCGAAGACCGTCGAGTCGATGGTCGTCCAGGACACGATGTCCACCGCGTTCTCCAAGGGCGCCGCCTCCCCCAGCCAGGTCTTCCTGAGCAGCACCGACGGCAGGAAGCTCGACCCGGCCTCCTTCCCGGCCTACGCGGACAAGCTCCACGTCGCCGGCGTCGCCCAGGTCTTCGCACCCGCCCCCACGACCGCCGCGAGCCAGAACAAGACCATCAGCGACGACGGCACCACGGCTCAGTTCACCGTGATGCTCAAGGACGAGCCCTCCAGCAACGAGGCCATCGCCACCGTCACCGAACTGCGCGCGGTCGCCCACGCCCAGGCCCCGGCCGGCACCGAGGCCAAGGTCGGCGGACTCAGCTCGGTGTTCAAGGACATCAACCTGGCGATGACCCACGACTACAAGCTGGTCTTCCCGATCGCCGGGCTGCTCATCCTGCTCATCCTGGCGCTCCAGCTGCGCAGCGTCGTCGCCCCCTGGTACCTGATGGCCTCGGTCGGCCTCGGCTTCGGCGCCACCCTCGGCGCCGCCACGCTGCTCTTCCAGAAGATCGGCCACGAGACCGGCCTGATGTTCATGATGCCGATCCTGATCTACCTCTTCGTGGTGGCGATCGGGACCGACTACAACATCCTGATCATCGCCCGCCTGCGCGAGGAGGCCCGTGCGGGCCGCACCCCGCGCGAGGCGGCCCGCGAGGCGCTGCGCCACGCCGGTCCGACCGTCGCGGCGGCGGGCTTCATCCTGGCGGCCTCGTTCGGGACCTTCATGCTCGCGGGCAACAGCTTCATGCTGGAGTTCGGCTTCGCCATGGCCTTCGGCATCGTGTTGGCGGCCTTCGTGATGGCGATGTTCTTCACCCCGGCGCTCACCGCGCTGATCGGCAACAAGGCGTGGTGGCCCGGCCACGGCGCTGACGCCCGTCCGAGTGAGGGCCACGCCCCGCCGGTCGGCCGCACCATGCCGCCGGAGCCCGTCGGCCGGCACTGACCCGAGGGCCCGGCGACGGGCCGCACAGCAGACGGCGCCCCGCTCCGGCGGGGCGCCGTCCCCTCTTTCCAGGGGGGCCAAACGTGATCTGTCGAGCAGAAAAGTCCCCGGTCAATCGGGGTGCGACCGTGCTACAGTCGAAGCAGTTGCAGTTTTGGTTCCCATGAACGTGTGTGTGCGCCTGCTGGTACCAACCAACAGGCGCATTTGTTTTGTCCGGTGTTTCAGTCTCCGGATGGGGATCGCGGCTACTTGGGGACTCACGAGGTGTGGGTCCCTGATGCCCCAAGTATGAGGAGACGGTTATGGCTACCGGCACCGTGAAGTGGTTCAACAGCGAAAAGGGCTTCGGCTTCATCGAGCAGGACGGCGGCGGCCCGGACGTCTTCGCCCACTACTCGAACATCCAGGCCAACGGCTTCCGCGAGCTCGTCGAGGGCCAGCGCGTCGAGTTCGACGTCACCCAGGGCCAGAAGGGCCCGCAGGGCGAGAACATCCAGGTCATCGCCTGACGTTCAGCCTCTCAGCTGACACGTGATCCTGTGATCTCGTGAAGCGGGGGCCCGTACCGCTCGGCGGTGCGGGCCCTCGTTCATGCCGCAGTACGGCCGGGGCGGCGCACTCCACTCAGACGGCCGACCAGTCCGCCACCGCGGGCTGCCGACCGACGTACGGAGAACCCGTGACCACCCCTGCCCGCACGCCCCGCGACCGTGGCGACCGCACCACCGACCGTTCCGCCGCGCGCACCGGCGACCGCACGGCCGAAGGCCGCACCGGCCGCCCCCGCCGCACCGGCGACAACCCCGAGCGCGCCCGCCGCACCGGGGAGGGCGCCGCCGCCGACCGCACCCGCAAGCCCCGGGGCCGCACCGGCGCCCCCAAGGCCACCCGCGCCGCCGTGGCGGAGCCCGCCGACTTCACCGTCGTCGAGGGCACCCCGGCCCGGCCCCCGGCAGCCTCCTTCGGCGAGCTCGAACTGCCCAAGGCGATCCTCTCCGCGCTCACCCGCGAGGGCGTCACCGAGCCGTTCCCGATCCAGGCCGCCACCCTGCCCGACTCGATCGCCGGGCGCGACGTCCTCGGCCGCGGCCGCACCGGCTCCGGCAAGACCCTCGCCTTCGGCCTGCCGCTGCTCGCCCGCACCGCCGGGCGCCGCGCCGACTCCCGGCACCCGCTGGCGCTCGTCCTGGTGCCCACCCGCGAGCTCGCCCAGCAGGTCACCGACGCGCTCACCCCGTACGCCACCGCCGTCAACCTGCGGATCACCACCGTCGTCGGCGGCATGGGCATCAGCCGGCAGGCCAACGCGGTGCGCCGCGGCACCGAGGTCCTGGTCGCCACCCCCGGCCGACTGGACGACCTGATCGGCCGCGGTGACGTCAACCTGTCCGACGTCGCCATCACGGTCCTCGACGAGGCCGACCAGATGGCCGACATGGGCTTCCTCCCGCAGGTCAGCCGACTGCTGGAGCAGGTCGCCGAGGGCGGGCAGCGGATGCTGTTCTCCGCCACCCTGGACCGCAACGTGGACCGGCTGGTCAAGCGCTTCCTGACCGACCCGGTCACCCACTCGGTCGACCCCTCGGCCGGCGCGGTCACCACCATGGACCACCACGTCCTGCAGCTGGAGCCCACCGACAAGGCCTCCGCCACCGCGCACATCGCCTCCCGCGACGGCCGGGTGATCATGTTCGTGCACACCAAGCACGGCGCCGACCGGCTCGCCAAGCAGCTGCGCGCCACCGGCGTGATGGCCGCCGCCCTGCACGGCGGCAAGTCCCAGCCGCAGCGCAACCGGGTCCTGGACCAGTTCCGCGAGGGCGAGGTCACCGCGCTGATCGCCACCAACGTGGCCGCCCGCGGCATCCACATCGACGGCCTCGACCTGGTCGTCAACGTCGACCCGCCGATCGACCACAAGGACTACCTGCACCGCGGCGGCCGCACCGCCCGGGCCGGCGAGTCCGGCACCGTCGTCACCCTCGTCCTGCCCGAGCAGCGCCGCGAGGTCAACCGGCTGATGACGGTCGCCGGGATCCGCCCGACCGTCACCAAGATCCGCCCCGGCGACGCCGAGCTGTCCCGGATCACCGGCGCCCGCACCCCCAGCGGCGTCGCGGTCGCGCTGGTCGTCCCGGCCGCGGCCCAGCCCGCGGCCCCGGCCGCCTCGGCCGACGGCAAGGGCGCCGGCAAGTCCGGCAACCAGCGCCGCCGCCCCGCCAAGCGCTCCGGGCTGCCCGCCGACGTCGACATGAACGGCAACCCGCGCCGCCCGCGCCCCAAGCAGCGCCTCGGCGCCGCCACCCAGGGCGAGCGGCCGCAGGCCGCCGGGTTCATCGGGCGCTCCTCCGGCCGGGCCCGGCCGGGCAGCGGCTCCCAGTCCGGCGGCAACTACGGGACGGGGCGCCAGCGCCGCAAGTTCGACTGACGGCCGTCCCGGCCTCCCGGCCCCGGCCCCGGTTTCGCCGAACGGGCCCCGTGCTCCCCTGTGGTGGGGAGTGCGGGGCCCGTTCCGCGTTCCCGGGCGTCGCGCTCCGGGCCGTCCGAGCGACCGTTGCCCGAACAGCTGGCGTGAATCCGTTGGAGCTCGCCTTGAACGAGAGCTTGACGGTGACCCGGCGAACCCCGATTCTTCTACACGGCCCACACAACTGCCGCACAGTCACCACCAGTGCACAGACGTCGTGTTGACGTGATTCGCCGACCGGAAGGACCACCGTCCCGATGCGCCGAACCTCCGCCCTGCTGACCACCGCCCTGCTCGCCGGTGCCGCCGCCCTGGCCGCACCCGCCACCTCCGCCCAGGCCGCGCCCTCCTGCGGCGCCTACGTCGCGGGCTGGAGCGCGATCGGCAGCTGCAGCGGCCTCGACCCGATGCAGACCTGGACCGTCACCGCCACCTGTTACTACTGGAACTCCACCCACACCGTGCAGTTCACCCGCCCCGCGATCGGCGGCGTGGCGATCGGGGACGGCAGCGTCTCCGCGGCCTGCGGCATCGGCGACAGCGTCATGTTCCCGCGCGTCATCCTGGGCGCCACCCCGCCGGCCGGCCCGACCGGCCAGATCACCGGCTACGTCAACAAGTGCGTCGACGTGAAGGGCGCCAACCTCGGCAACGGCACCCCCGTCCAGATCTACGACTGCAACGGCTCCGTCGCGCAGAAGTGGCGGATCGGCGTCGACGGCACCGTCCGGGCCCTCGGCAAGTGCATGGACGTCGCCGGCGGCGGCACCGCCAACCACACCATGGTCCAGCTCTACGACTGCAACGGCACCGGCGCCCAACAGTGGCAGGCCCGCTCCGACGGCTCGCTCTACAACCCGCAGTCCGGCCGCTGCCTGGACGACCTCGGCTTCGCCACCAACAACGGCAACCAGCTCGGCATCTGGGACTGCAACGGCGCCGCCAACCAGAAGTGGAACCTCCCGGCCTGACGCACCACCACCGGAGCCGGGTCCGACCCGGCCCCACCCCGAGGGGGGGGGCGGCGCCCCGCCGGCGCGCCCCGCGGGGGGGCGCGGGGCGGGGGCCCCCCCCGCGGGGGGGGGGTGGGGCGCGGGGGGGGCGCCGGGGGGCGGCGGGGCCGCGGAGGTGGGGGGCGC